>JALZLQ010000198.1 GCA_030858605.1 Chloroflexota bacterium | reverse complement strand
CCCCTCGCGCCTCCGGCCCAGCCTGTCGCGCGACCGGTTCCAGCTCGGCCAGGCGCCGCGCCAGTTCCTCGCGCTCGGCAGCACTCAAGTCATCGAGCCCTTCCGACATCTCGTCCAGGTCCGCAGCCGCCTGCTCCGGGTCTCCGGCCGTGTTCGAGTCGCTGCCCGTGGCCAATCGACTCAGCGACCTTGAAAGCGAGCTGACGGCCGCCGCCCGCTGCTCGGCTCCAGATTCGAGCCGGCTACGCAGGGCGTCCTCCATGGACCCAAGGCGAGCCAGATGGTCGTCCAGATCCTCAGGACGGTCTCGAAGGCTCTTGGCCAGGCGCCGCAGCTCCTCCGCAACGTCCGCCCGCGGGTCTGGGGTCTCGCGTCCGGTGGCCAGCCGATCGGCCGTTTGATCCAGGCGGCGCGCCTGCTGCTCGGCCGCATCCCGCTGCTCCTCGCGCGCGGCCAGGATCGCGGACTGGGGGTTCGGAAGGACCAGCGCCGGGACGATGAGCGCGGCGCACAGCATCGTGGTGACGAGGGCGCGCTGAGGCATGCGAGGCCGGAACGCTTGCCGGTCGGCCGCGGCCAGGCGGCGCAGGGCGTCCTGGCGCTGGAGGCGGACCATGTCCTGGTAACGCGCGGCATCCGGCCCCGGGTCCACCACACGGCCGGCTAGGGCGAGGGCCGATCCGAGCCGGTCGTGGAGACCCTGCTCGGCGTCCAGCGCCATAGCCGTCTGGGCCAGCGTAGGCTGCACCCGCACCGCGTCCACGAGCAGCGCCAGGATGCCTGCCAGGATCAGGCCCGCGGCAGCCAGCGGCGCCCACTCCAGCGGGGTCACGCGCGCCGCGCCTGCCAGGACGAGTCCGGCAGCGGCGACGATGGCCGCGATGCGGGTGCCGTCACGCAGCAGGCGCCTCAGCCAGAGGCGTCGGCGGTAGGGCCGGAGCCCGCGTCGGAGTTCCATGACCGTCGGGTCGGGCGCACTCGTCGCGTCGACCAAGTTCGAGGGGTCGGTCTTCATGGCTGCACCTCGGCTGGGGACCCAGTGGGTTCGTCGGGCTGGCGGTGCGCTGGTCGGCGACGCCATCGAAATCGTCTTGAGGGAGCGATCAACTGCGTGGAGAGCAGGGTCAGGACGAGACCCAGCGCCAGGAATGCCCCAGCGGTGCGTGGCCAGAACGTGTCCCGCGGGAAACCGAGCTCCACCTGTGGCTCGACGGCGATCGCCCCGACACCCACCGGATCGATGGCCGGCCCGTCACCTTCGAAGTCGCCCTCGAAGCCGCCTCCGAAGCCCTCATTGACCGGAAAGCAGGGCCCATCGTTCGTGCAGATCCCGTCGCCCGGCACCGCGCGAGGTCCGAACTCGCCCGGCATTGGTCGGGGTCCGAAGGAGCCGCCGAAATAGGGCCGGCCGGTGACCGTCGAGATGTATGAGCATGTGCCGTGGTCGCCGCTCGGTACGGTGATGCAGATGAGGTCCATGTCAGCCACCAGCGGGTTGAGCCAGAGGAGGGCCTCTGGAGCGTTGTGTCGCTCGGCCGCCGCGAACCCGCCGATCGATCGAGGACTGGTCGCCAGCATGTAGGTATGGACGACCACTGTCCCGATGGTCAGACCGAGGACCACGACATAGGAGAGGACCGTGGCGACCTGCGTCCGCCCCACCAGGGCCGACATGAACAAGCCGATCGCGCCCACCCCGAAGGCCACTGCGAAAAGCAGCACGTAGCCGCGCACCAGATCCTCCGGACCGATACCACCGAAGGCAAAGACGATGCTCATGAGTGGGATGGACGCGATCACCAGCAGGAAGACGTAAGCCAGGGCGGAGAACAACTTGCCCACGATCATGCCCAGCGTGCTGAGCGGGGTGGTGATGAGCAGCTCCAGCGTCTGCTTCTCACGCTCCATGGAGATCGCCCCGCTGGTGAAGGCGGGGGCCAGGACCAGGATCAAGAGCGTCTGCACCACCAGGATGCCGCTGAAGAGGGCGTGCCCGATCTCTGCGGAGACGGCCCCCGACACGAAACTCCCGGCGAAACCGCCGCCCCCGTCGAACCCGTCCTCCGGAAAGCCGGGGTCGAAGCCACGCTCGAAGGCGAAGCGGCTCTGCGCGGCGGCGTTGTCGTAAAGGAGCTGGTAGATGCCGAACGCGAACAGGCTGAGCAAGAGCAGGTAGATGGTCACCACCACGAACGCGCGGCGGCCACGCATCCGCCCGCGCAGCTCCTTGGTGCTCACCGCGGAGATGCCGGCCCAGAAGCTGGACAGGCCGGCCGGCAGGCGTCGCGAGTGTGGGGCGGGTCGCTGGTCCGTGGTCATGCGGCCGTCTCCTCGTCGACTGCGGTGATCTGCAGGAAGAGTTCTTCGAGGTCGCTGGCCGCGGGTGCGAAGGAGGCGACGCGGTGACCTTGGGACACGGTGCGCGAGAGCAGCGCCGCCGAAGCTTCATCGTCGCCGGGCAGCGCCAGCTCCAGGCGACCATCAGGCAGAAGATCCACGGAGATGACCTCGGGCTGTGCGGCGAGGAAGCTCTGCGCGGCCATGACGGCGTCGGCGTCGCCCAGGATCCTTGCGCGTGCCACCGATCCCTGGCGGAAGCGCGCCTGGATCTGCTCGACCGGCCCGGATGCCAGGACACGGCCACGGTCGATGATGGCCACCGCGGTGCACAGCTCCTCCAGCTCCGGGAGGATATGGCTGCTGATGACGATGGTCTTGCCCAGCGAACGAAGTTCCCGCAGCAGCTCGCGCAGCTCAGCGCGGGCGCGCGGGTCCAGGCCGGAAGCCGGCTCGTCCAGGAGGAGCACCTGGGGGTCGTGAACCAGGGCGTGGGCCAGGCAGAGACGCTGCTGCATGCCCCGGCTGAGAGCCTGAACGTAGTCTTCGCGCTTGTCCGCCAGGTCCACCAGTTCCAGTAGATCGCTCACCATCTGACGGCGGCGCGCGGCCGAGATGCCGTAGCAGCGCGCGAAGAAGTCGAGGTACTCCCAGACGCGCATGTCGTCATAGACCCCGAAGGTGTCCGGCATGTAGCCGATGACGCCGCGCACCGCGTTCGGTTGCCGCGCCACGTCATAGCCACAGATCTCGGCTTCTCCGGCGGACGGCGCCAGGAGCGTGGCGAGCATGCGGATGGTGGTCGTCTTGCCCGCGCCGTTGGGTCCCACCAGCCCGAAGATCTCGCCCGGCGCGATCTCCAGATCGACGCCAGCAACGGCCAGCGTGCGCCCGTAGCGCTTGACCAGTCCTTGGGTGCGCAGAGCGGCGGTCACCGGGCCGTCCCTTCCAGCCGTGTCTGGAACGAGAAGTACATGCTGAAGCCCTCGTCGAATCGGTTCACGAAGCGCACCCGCAGCGCGCCCGACGAATCGATATAACGTTCAGGCTCCGAGATGCGATACGTCTCGGACAACGTCAGCATCTCGAACTCCACCCAGCGTGCCGCGACACGATCGAAGAGCTGGAGACGTGGCAGCCCCTCTCCGCCGAAGACATCCCGACCCTCCG
>JALZLQ010000166.1 GCA_030858605.1 Chloroflexota bacterium | reverse complement strand
ACGGGCATCGTGGAGCTCACGGACGGCACGCGCGAGGAGCTTCTGGCGCAGATGCGCGAAGGCGACGTGGATGCCGTGGTCGTCGTGCCCGACGGCGTGGGCGAGGCCCTTGGCGCTGCGGCGACGGGGGCGACGCCGCCCGTCGCATCAGTGTCGCTCGTGGTCTACACAGACCCCAGCCAGCAGACCCAGAGCACCACCGTCCAGCAGATCGTGAGCCAGGTCGTGGCGGTCACGAATCAGGCGCTGAGCGGCCGCCCACCGGTGCTGGCGTTGGAGACCGAGTCGCTCCAGACCGACGACATCACGCCGGCGGCCTATTTCGTGCCCAGCATCCTGGCCATGGCCCTGATGCAGTTGGGCGTGTTCGCGGCCATCCCGCTGGTGGAGCAGCGCGAGAAGCTCATCCTCAAGCGGCTCAGCGCCACGCCCCTGCGCCGCTGGACGCTGGTCGGCTCGAACATCCTGATGCGCCTCCTGATCGCGCTCGTCCAGAGCGTGCTGATCATCGCCATCGGCGCGGTCCTGTTCGGTGTGACGGTCATGGGCAGCATCGCGCTGGTGGCCGGTTTCATCGTGCTCGGCGCGGTCACCTTCATCTCCATCGGCTACGTGATCGCTTCCTTCGCCAAGACGGAGGAGTCGGCCAACTCATTGACCAGCGTGGTCCAGTTCCCGCTGATGTTCCTGTCCGGGATCTTCTTCCCCATCGATTTCATGCCCGACTTCCTGCAGCCGGTAGCCGCGGTCATGCCCCTGACCTACCTGGGCGATGCGCTGCGCCAGGTGATGGTGGGCGGCGCGCCCTACGCCCCGCTACCGGTGGATGCGCTGGTGCTGGGCGCCTGGCTGCTCGGATCGTTCCTCATCTCCGCCCGCTTCTTCCGCTGGCAGTAAAGGGTCGCACCATGACCTATTCGGACGCGGCACAGCGGTGGGCGGATGTGTGGCAGCGCAGCTGGCAGACTCTGGACGCTGAGTCGATCGTGGCGCTCTACGCGCAGGACGCTACCTACTCGTCCGAGCCATACCGGATCCCGTTCCGCGGCCAGGAAGGGGCGCGCGAATACATCGAGGGCGCCTTCGCGGAAGAGACAGACGTCCGCGCCTGGTTCGGCCAGCCCGTCGTGACGGGCAGTCGAGCGGCCGTGCAGTGGTGGGCCTCCCTGGTCGAGGACGGCAAGGGTGTGACCCTCGCCGGGACCTCGATCCTGACCTTCGATGGCGACGGCCTCGTGGTCGACCAATGGGACACCTGGAACTCCATCGATGAACGGCGCGAACCGCCCGAGGGATGGGGCCGCTGAGCCGAGGCCGGCACGAGGTGCCAGGCGATGGCCGACGCGAGAGGCCGGACGATGGCCGGCGCGGCAGGCTGTACGCCGGCACGAGCGGCTTCTCATACCCACGGTGGGCGCCGGTCTTCTACCCCCCAGGCACCCGAGGCGACGCGCTCCTTCGGTCATACGCTGAGCGACTCGCCTCGGTCGAGCTCAACAACACCTTCTACCAGCACCCGACTGCGCCCAAGATCGAGGCATGGCTGGCGGCCACGCCGGCCGACTTCCGCTTCACCGTCAAAGCGCAGAAGGGCGGCAGCCTTCGGGCGACGCGCGGCGATCCCGCAGCCACTGTCCCCTGGCTGTCCGCGCCCTATCGGTGGTTCGGCGAGCGGCTGGGGTCCGTGCTGTACCGCGTGCCGGAGGCGACCCGTCGCGATGACGCCGCGCTGGCTGCGCTATTGGGCGCGTGGCCGAGCAACCTCCCGCTGACCATGGAGTTCCAGCATCCCTCCTGGCAGGACGACACGGTCCATGCGCTGCTCCGGGAGCACGATGTCGTCCTCTGCGCGACGGATGTGGAAGGTGAGGCATTCTTGCCCGACCTCCGAGTCACCGGACCATTCCTCTACGTCCGGTTGCGGAGGGAGTCCTACGCTTACGGGGACCTGGATGCGTGGGCGGCTCGACTGGCGCCATTCCTGGCAGATGGCCGGGACGTCTACGTCTTCTTTCGGCACGACGAGACCGGTGAGTCGGCCCTGCGAGCCATCGACTTCGACATGCGGGTCCGAAGTCTCCGGGAGAGGGCGTGACGCGACCGGCGCGCCACGGGCCGTGGGTAGGTCAGCGCGCCACGAGGCCGTTCGCCGCGCCTGGCAGCCCCTCCAGGGTCATCCGCGGTGAGAGCGATCCGTCCGCGGCGATGGTGAACGACTGGAGCTCGTTCGTGCCACCCACCAGCACGTAGAGGAAGCGTCCGTCGCGCGAAGTATCCAGGTCCAGCGGAAGGGACCCGCTGCCGGTCGCGGCGGTCACCCCGTCGTCGTCCAAGATCCCAAGGGAGCCGTCCGTGTCGATGGCGAAGCCGGTGATGGAGCCGTCGGGCGTGTTGGTCACGTAGGCGTAGCGGCCATCGGGCGTGACCGCGGTCCAACAGGCGGCAGTCTCATGGGTAGGCTCGGCTGCGCTGATGGCCACCAGCTTTCCGTTCGTGTTGAAGCGATACGAGGAGGCAGAACTGCCGCCGGGCACATGGTCGCCGGCCTCCGAGACGACCAGCGTGCCATCGGGCGCGAAGTCGAAGCCAAAGGGCTCAGCCCCGGCCGAAGCCTGCCACTTCGGATCTCCCGGCGTCCCATCTAAGGCGACCGCATACCGAGTCAGCCGGTCGGTGGCCAGCTCGGTCACGACAAGCCAGGACCCATCGACCGAGAAGCCGACCTGCACCGGGCTCGTGTTCGCCCCGCTCAGCGGACGACCGGAGCCGCGGATGAAGTCCAGTTGCCCGCCGGTTCGCCGGAAGCCACGGATGTTGCCACTTCCGCCATTGTTCAGCACGTACACGAGGGAGCCGCGGGCAACCACGCTGAACGGTCTGTCACCGCGCGAATCGACCACGTCGGTGAGCGTCAGGGAGGTGCCCCGGGCGCGGAAGAGCGAGATCTGGTCACTGCCGGGGTTGACCACGTAGAGCCACTTGCCGTTCGGCGTGAGGAACAGCCCGCCCTGGTTGGCGAGCAGCGTTCCCGAGCCGCGGCCTCCCGTGTCATAGCGTCCGGCCGGGGCGAGCGACCCGTCATCGGCCCGAGTCCAGGCCAAAACGCGGTTGCGAGTCGCGCCGTTGGACATCGTGAATACGGCGCCGGCCTCTTCGGGTGGCTCCCCGGCCGCGACCGATCCGACCCCGACCGTGGCCAGGATGAGCACCGAGGCGGCGATGGCAGGACCGATCCGTGAACGCATGAAGACTCCCTCTCCCACTGAGCGATGGCGGCGCGCATAGGGTGCTACGCACGTCCTGGTCCGAAGGTTTCAGCGCGCCCCGCTCAGACGCCGATGGGATGCCAGACGGTCTTCATCTCCAGGAACGCGGCGATCCACTCGGGGCGCTGGGCACGGTGGTCGTCCAGCCAGTCGAAGCGATCGGCGTCCGTACGGGGGCCGCGCGCGACCCGCTTGACGTTCTCCACGGCTGACTCCAGGACCGCGACGCGCATCTCCGGCGGCACGCCCCAGGCGTCGATGGCATTCACGTCCATGTGGCCAGCGAGCACGGGCACCAGCTCGCGGCGCAGCCCGGTGATGACATTGATGACGCCGCCTGGGACATCGCTCGTGGCGAGCACCTCGCTGAGCGTCACGGCCGGCAAGGGTCGCGTCTCGGACGCGATGAGCACCACGGCGTTGCCGCCCACCACGGCCGGCGCCAAGCGCGAGACGAGCCCCAGCATCGACGAGCTTTCCGGCGCCACTATGCCCACCACGCCGGTCGCCTCCGGGAACGTGAAGTCGAAGTAGCTGGCCCCGACGGGGTTGACCGTGCCCAGGAGCTGGGCGATCTTGTCAGCCCAGCCCGCGTACCAGACCCAGCGGTCGATGGACCGATCGACCTGCTCGCGCGCCGCGGTCTCGCTGAGGCCCTCGGCGGCGGTCACCTCGGCCTCGAACTGATCCCGGCGCCCCTCCATCAGCTCTGCCACGCGGTAGAGCACCTGGCCGCGGTTCATGGCCGTCTTGGCATCCCAGCCGGGAAACGCGCCGCGCGCCGTGCGGATGGCGTCACGCAGATCCTTGCGGGAGCCGCGCACCGCGTTGGCCTGGGGCGTGCCGTCCGCGGCGCGCACGACGTACGAACGCCCTGACTCGGAGCGAGGGAACTGGCCACCGATGTAGAGCTTGTATGTCTTGCGAACGCCGATCCGGGCGGGCGCTGACTGCTCGACCTCAGCAACGGCCTTGGTTCGAGACGCTGCCGCAGCCGCGGGCTTGCGCGCCGGCTTGCGCTCGGCCATCAGACGCGCCGCCAGTTACGGAGCACCACCACCACGCCCAGCACGATGATGATGACAGGCCAGACCAGGTCCCAGTTCACTGCCGGCAGCGAGATGCCCAGCTCACGCGCCAGGAAATACCCGCCGACCAGGATCAGGATCACGCCGAAGATGGCCGCTCCGTTGTCGCCGCGTCGCATCAGGTGCGCTCGCCGTCCAGGTCGAGATATGCCAGCAGGCCGTGCTGCCCACCTTCGCGCCCGTAGCCCGACTCCTTGTAGCCGCCGAAGGGGCTGGTCGGGTCGAATCGGTTGAAGGTGTTGGCCCACACGACACCGGCGCGCAGCTTCTTGACCATGGACAGGATCCGCGAACCCTTTTCCGTCCACACGCCAGCGGAAAGGCCATAGGCGGTGTTGTTGGCCTTTTCCACGGCCTCCTCCGGCGTCCGGAAGGTCAGCACGGAGAGCACCGGCCCGAAGATCTCCTCCTGGGCGATGCGGCTCGACTGCGCCACGTTGGTGAATAGCGTGGGCCGCGCGAAGAAGCCGCGGGCGGGCAGGTCGCAGGCCGGCTGGTAGATGTCAGCGCCCTCAGCGATGCCGGCCTCCACGAGCTCATCGATGCGCGCCAGTTGCGCGGCGTTGTTGATGGCACCCACGTCGGTGTTCTTGTCCATCGGATCGCCCACGCGCAGCGTGGAGAGCCGGTCCTTGAGTCGCTCGATGAAGGGCTCCGCGATCGACTCCTGCACGAAGAGCCGGCTCCCGGCGCAGCAGACCTCGCCCTGGTTGAAGAAGATGCCGTTGACCACGCCCTCGATGGCCTGGTCGATGGCCGCGTCGT
>JALZLQ010000165.1 GCA_030858605.1 Chloroflexota bacterium | reverse complement strand
GGCGCGCCGAGGCCGCCACGGCCGGACCGGGCGGAGCCGGACTGGGCGTCACCGGCGAGGCGCAGGCTGGGCTCTGGTCCGAAGCGGCTGTGCCGGTGGGTCCGACGGGGTCGACCTCGTCGGCAGGCCCCGGGACGCGCACCCCAGATCCGGACCCGGAGGCCTGGATCTGCGCCACCTGCGGCATGCAATACCCGCTCTCCCTGGAGCCGCCGGCCGCCTGTCCCATCTGCGAGGACGATCGGCAGTACGTGGGCTGGGTGGGCCAGCGCTGGACGACGATGAAGCAGCTCGTTGTGACCGGGCATCAGAATCGCTTCAACGACGAGGAGCCCGGCCTGGTGAGCATCGGCACGGAACCGAAGTTCGCCATCGGTCAGCGGGCCCTCTTGGTGCAGACGCCGGCCGGCAACGTCCTCTGGGACTGCATCACGCTGCTCGACGCGGAGACCGTGGCACGCGTCCGGGAGTTGGGTGGCATCGCGGCCATCGCCATCTCCCATCCTCACTTCTACGACGCGATGACCTCCTGGAGCACGGCCTTTGGGGACTGCCCGGTCTACATCCATGCGTCCGACCGCGAGTGGGTGCAGTACGCGGGTACCGGCTTGCGACTCTGGGACGGGGAGTCGCTGGAGATCCTGCCCGGCGTGACGATGATCAACACCGGCGGCCACTTTCCGGGATCGAGCGTGCTGCATTGGGCCGCTGGCGCGGCCGGCCGCGGAGCGCTGCTCACGGGCGACTCCATCACCGTGGTCCAGGACAGGCGCTGGGTCAGCTTCATGTATTCGTTTCCCAACCTGATCCCACTTGGAGATGCCGAGGTCCGTCGGATCGTGGAAGTGCTCCGGCCATACCGCTACGAGCGCATCTACTCGCTCTGGGAAGGGTGGGTGACGGCCAGCGATGGACCCGCCGCCCTCGAGCGCTCGGCCGAGCGCTACCTGGCTCACCGATGATCGCCCTGTCGGGCGGTCCTCATCGGCCGCCGATAGCCGCTGCCGGTAGAATGGCGCGGTCAGTGAGACGGCCGGACGGTCGCGTGCCGCGACGGGGAGACCCGGCCCGGCACGAGGAAAGTCCGAGCTCCACGACGCAGGGTAGCGGGTAACTCCCGTCCGCCGCGAGGCGAGGACCAGCGCCACAGTGACGAATCGGCAGGTCGACTTAGGTCGGCCGGGCCGGGTGAAACGGGCAAGCTCTACCTGGTGCAAGGCCAAATAGGAGGGCCTCCGGATGTCCGCAAGGACATGACGGAAGGGTGCGTCGCCCCGCCCTCGGGTCGGCCGCTAGAGGCGACGGGCAACCGTCGACCGTAGATGGATGACCGTCCCCGCGGTCTGACCGCGGGACAGGACTCGGCTTACAGGCCGTCTTGCTGACGCTATGGTCGATGGCGGGCGACTTCGGCGTCAGTCCTCGTCGGCGCGGAAGATCCCCGGATTGCCGCAGGCATCGCAGATGCGCCGTGCCATGTCCAGGTCGCCCAGGGCCAGCGGTGCCTCGCGTCCGGCGTAGAGACACTCCACCTGGTACGACGCTGCTTGCCCGCGCCGCGCTCGGTCGTTGACCGTGAGACGGCGAAAGGTACAGCGCCGAAGATGTTCCGGGGCCAGGCGCGCGAGGGCGGGCCGCGCATCCGGCAGGGGCAGCCGGATCTCGGCGCGTCGCTCCACGGTCGGGCGGCGCGTCGCTGGCGCCGGGTGTGCCATCGGTCGCTGCGGCGCGACCTTCCTGGGCTCTGGTTGAGGTAGGGCCACGGATCCTCTGATTCGGGCGTGAGTAGACCTGGCAAGGGACCGTAGCAGCGGCTGCGAGGCGCCTGCAATGCCCGACTAGTACTAACCCCATCAGCCAGACGTCGGCCCAGCGGTGCACGCCTTGCCGCTCAGCCCCCGGTCGCGTCCCCGCCTCCGGCCGCCGATCGCTGGCATGGACCGGCCTGGACCCCGCTGGCCAAAGCCCCCCGATGCCCGAAAGCCGCCGGCCACCGCCATGGCTAGTGGCCGCGCCACTCGGGGATATCGCCTCCTTCGGGCACACCCGCGATGGTGACTGTCGACGGCCAGCGACCCTGACCGCGCAAGCGGCCAGCGACTTTGTCACCGTGGTCGTTTGATGGTAGAGCGCCAGGGGTGATCGGGCGCTGGCTTCCAGGTCCCAGCCGAGGGCATGCGCTCGGCTGGTATGAGCCGATCCTGGGGAAGGGCGGCCAAGGGCTCGCGTCGCAGGTGACGCGCGCGGAGCACCACGGGTGCCGCCGGTGCTGGTCGGAGCCGGTACTGTCGCTCCTCATGGCTGACCCACAGGCTGCCGTCGAGCCGTTCCTGGAGGAT
>JALZLQ010000159.1 GCA_030858605.1 Chloroflexota bacterium | reverse complement strand
GCTTCTCGGCGGCCAACCGCCAGCGCCTCTACCTGCCCATCATCACCGACCCCGAGTATCACTACGAGGCCATCAACGTCCAGGCCCAGCAGGACAACCCCCACTCCCTGCTGTGGTGGATGAAGCGACTCATCGCCCTGCGCAAGCAGCACCCGGCGTTCGGACGGGGCAGCCTGGAGTTCCTCCATCCGGAGAACCGCAAAATGCTGGCCTTCGTGCGCGAGTTCGAGGGTGAGCGGATCCTCGTCGTGGCCAACCTGTCGCGCTATGTCCAGTACGCGGAGCTGGACCTGTCGGCTTTCGCAGGTCAGGTCCCGGTCGAGATGTTCGGCCACGTGGAGTTCCCGGCCATCGGGGAGCGCCCCTTCTTCCTGACCTTGGGACCGCATGCCTTCTACTGGTTCCAGCTCGTGGCTCCCGCCATCGCGGTGGGTGGCGAGGCCGGTCCTGCCAGCCTGCCGCCGGCCGAGGATCTCGATTCTCTCTTCCAGAGCGATGAGCGGCGCAGGGCGCTCCTGCGCTCCCTGCCCTCATACCTGAGGGCACGTCGCTGGTTCGGCGCCAAGGCCCGGCGTATCCGCGAGGTACGACTGGCCGACCGCATCGAGATGAAGGTTCGCGATCTGGATGCAGCGCTCCTCATCCTGGAGATCGTCTACAACGACGGCGATCCCGAGGCGTACCTGCTGCCCCTGGCGCTGGCAACCGCGGACGAAGCCGAACAAGTGCTGGAGGGATCGCCACACGCTCTGGTGGCGCGCGTGTCGGATGGAGCGGGTGGACCGTCGCGAGTCCTCTATGACGCCTCGTTCGACCCTCGTTTCGAGCGTGCGTTGCTGGACACGATAGGTGGACGGCGCCGCATCAAGGGTCGCGGCGGCGGCGTCATCACGGGACACCCGACGAGCGCTTTCCGCAGGCTCCGTGGGGATGCCCGCGCCGCGCTTGACGCAGTGCCCAGCCGAGCCGAGCAAAGCAACACCTCTGTGCTCTTCGGCGACCGACTCATCATGAAGTCCTATCGCCGTCTGCAGGCGGGCACCAACCCCGACGTGGAGATCGGCCGCGTCCTGACCGAACGAGGGTTCCCGCACAGCGCCCCGGTGGCCGGCTGGCTGGCGTACGCGCCCCGCCGGGGCGAAGCGATGGCGGTCGCTCTGCTGCAGGCCCTGGTTCCAAACGAGGGAGACGTCTGGGAGTACACCCTGGACGCACTCGGCGCGTTCTTCGAGACGGTCATCACCGAACCGGAGCCGCCCCCCGACGCCGGCGCCGCGTCGGCTGCCACGCTCCTGCGATCGGCCGGGGAACAGCCGCCGGACCAGCTGCGCGCGGCGGTAGGTGGCTACTTCGAGGTGGCGCGGTTGGTGGGTCAGCGCACGGCCGAGATGCATCTCGCGCTGGCCGCCGTGACCGATGATCCGGCCTTCGTCCCAGAACCATTCACGCCCCTCTACCGCCGTTCCATCTACCAGGGCATGCGCACACAGGCCACGGAGACGCTTAGCCTGTTGCGCAGCCGGCGAGCCTCGCTGCCGGAGGCGCTCCAGGCCACGATCGATCAGGCCTTGAGAGCGGAGGGCGCCATCCAGGAGCGATTCCGCGCCCTGCTCGACGGCAGGCTCGATGCCATGCGGATACGCATCCACGGCGACTATCACGCTGGCCAGGTGCTCTGGACCGGGCGCGATGTGGTCATCATCGACTTCGAGGGCGAACCGGGAAGGCCACTCTCCGAGCGGCGCCACAAGCGCTCGCCGCTACGTGACGTGGCGGGCATGCTCCGCTCCTTCCAGTACGCATCATTCGGATCATTGATGGGCACGCCCGCAGGTGCGCTGGTCCGCCCGGAGGACGTGCCCACCCTGGAGCCCTGGGCACGAAGCTGGTCTACCTGGGTCTCGGCGGCGTTCCTTGGTGCCTACCTGGGAGCCATGCAGGCCGGGGACCTGCTGCCGGTCGACCCGGACCAACTGGCCACGCTGCTTGACGCGCTGCTCCTCCACAAGGCGCTATATGAGATCTCCTACGAACTCAACAGCCGTCCCGAATGGGTGGTCATCCCTCTACGTGGCGTCCTGGAGCTGCTCGGCGACGATGCCCAACCAAGCGGCGTCTGAGCGGACGGACGGCGACTCCGCCGGCGCGCGGGGAGAAACCCTCGCCGCGATCCTTTCCGACATCGTGGTCTGCACCGCCTGCCCACGCCTGGTGGATTGGCGTCGAGCTGTCGCGCACGACCCGCCGCGCCGGTACCAGGGAGAGCCCTACTGGCAGCGCCCTGTTCCGGGCATGGGCGATCCCGCGGCGCGCATCCTGCTGATCGGTCTGGCGCCTGCGGCGCACGGTGGCAACCGCACCGGGCGAGTCTTCACCGGCGACCGATCCGGAGACTTCCTGTTCGCGGCGCTGCACCGGGCCGGCCTGGCGTCGCGGGCCACGTCCGTCTCGGTGACAGACGGGCTGGTGCTGCACGACCTGTACATCGCCGCAGTGAACCGCTGCGCGCCGCCCGACAATCGCCCCACGCCCGTAGAGCGCGATACCTGCCTGCCGTACCTGGTCCGGGAACTGGAGGCGCTCACCCAGGTTCGGGTCATCGTCGCCTTGGGAGCCTTCGCCTGGGACGGGCTGCTTCGAGCACTGACGGCCGGCGGGAGTGGACGCGCTGGGGCGCGGCCCCGATTCGGACACGGCGCGGAGGCCGCCTTGGGCCGCTATCGCCTGATAGGCTCGTTCCACCCCAGCCAGCAGAACACCTTCACCGGCCGGCTCACTCCGGCCATGCTCGATGGGGTCTTCGCCCGAGCGGGCGAGCTGATCCTTCTGTCGCCAGCGCCTATCGATCCGGAGGGCTGAAGACCAGGGCGCCGACCATTCCCCAGAAGCCCAGCGCGTGGAGAGGACGGCGCCACCCATCACGTTCCCAGCTCTGGCGTCCGCCGTGGGTATCGTGCACGCAGGAATCCCCTGGCTCGCGTGGCGTCGTCAACCCGGCTCGAGCGTCAGGCGGGTGGAGCGGTCGCCGGTCGGTCCAGACGGATCGCCTGGACGCCGAGAACGAACCAGCCCGCGGCGAAGCAGATGATGCCGGGGTAGAACGCGACGATCCCGAGACTCCCCCCTTGCTGGTAATCGGTCGACGAAACGGCGAGACCGACGAACAAGAGGACCCCGGCGGCGACGAGCAGCAGGGCGGC
>JALZLQ010000078.1 GCA_030858605.1 Chloroflexota bacterium | reverse complement strand
CCGTGGCAGCCTGGCTGGCGGTGATGGGCGGCGCGCTGAGCATCGGACTCATGCTGCTGGCCTCCAACGCCACCACGCTGGAGGTGCTGGGCGTCATCCTCGGCGTCCACGCCCTGATCGGCATCGGCGAGGCGGCCATCACGGTCGCGGCGCTCGTCTTCATCCAGGCCGCCCGGCCCGACCTCTTCCATCTTCGCGACGCCTTCGACCCGCTGCGCCCTCGCGCCGCCCAGGGAGCCTGACCATGGACGGCCGACCCACGCACGACCGGCCCTCGAACGACCGACCATCGACCGACCGACCGACCGCCAGCCGGCGCAGCCCCTGGTGGTGGGTGGCTGGCCTGGCCATCGCCGCCCTCGTGGTCATCGTGCTCGCGCCGCTGGCCTCGCCCGACCCCGACGGCCTGGAGAGGGTGGCTGAAGATGGGGGCTTCATCGAACGCGCCCAGGAAGCCCTTTACCAGATCCTGCCCGACTACTCCATCCCCGGCATCGATGACCCCTTCCTCTCCACGGTCCTGGCCGGGCTCATCGGAGTGGCGGTGGTCTTCGTCCTGATGCTCGGCCTCGGAAAGGTGCTCGCTCGCCGGCGCGCACCGACAGAGCGGCTCTAGGCAGCAAGCTGTCGCCTGAGGCTAGGTCCTGACCCTGGAGCGTTATCTCCCGCGAGAGAGTCCGCTGCATGCCGCCGATGCGCGCCTCAAGATCGTGGGCGCGGTGGCCGTCATCCTGGCCATCGCGGTGCTGCCCAACGGTGCCTTCACGGCGATGGCCATCTGCTGGGCGGGCATCCTGCTGATGGCCGGAATCGCGCGGATCGGGCCGCTCCACGTGGTGCGCGGCACACTGGTGGCGGTGCCGTTCCTGCTGGCGGCCCTGCCGCTCGCCTTCGTGGGGGAGGGGCGCATCCTGGCCGCGCTGGAGCTCGGGCCGCTGCGCCTGACCGTGGTGGAGGAGGGGCTGATACGCGTCCTGACCATCATCGGCAAGAGCTGGCTGAGCATCCAGGTCGCTCTGCTGCTCGCCTTCACGACGCCATTCCACGAGCTGGTCGATGGTCTGCGCGGGCTTCGCATGCCACGCATCCTGGTGGCCATCATCGGTTTCATGTACCGCTACCTGGCGGTCATGTCCGACGAGGCGAGCCGCATGTTGCGCGCGCGGGCGTCGCGGTCCGCGCAGGGCGAAGGGCGCGCCGGAGGGTCGTTGCGATGGCGGGCGCGGACCACCGGAGCCCTGGTCGGATCGCTCTTTCTGCGTGCCTACGAGCGTAGCGAGCGGATCTACGCAGCCATGCAGTCGCGCGGCTTCGACGGGGAGTTCCATCACATGACCGTGAGGCGCATCGGCGCGCGCGAGTGGCTGGCGCTGGCCGCCCTGCTGGCGATCCTGATCACGTGGCAGGTGAGCGCTCACTCCTGGCTGCCCAGACCATGAGCCACGAGCACGCTCATGAGCATCATCACGACCACCCTCTCGAAGGCGGTCACTATCACGGACACGAACACGACGCCAAGCCTGCCGCGGGGTCGGAGCCGGACGGACTCGTTACGACCGCCGCAGGCACGATCGATATCGAACACCTCCACTTCCGCTACCCGGACGGCACAGAGGCCCTCACCGGCATCGACTTGCGCGTGGAGCATGGCGAGAAGGTGGCCATCGTCGGGCCCAACGGCGCGGGCAAGAGCACGCTGCTGCTGCACCTCAACGGGATCCACGGACCCAGCCACGGCGTGGTGCGGATCGGCGGCGTGGTCGTGGAACGGGGCACCGTCCGACGCATCAGGGCAGTGGTCGGGCTGGTCTTTCAGGATCCCGACGACCAGCTCTTCAGCCCGACGGTCTTTGACGACGTGGCCTTCGGGCCGCTTCACATGGGCATGGCCCGGGAACGGATCCATGACCGGGTGGAGGCGGCCCTGGCGTCGGTGGGCATGAGCGGCTTCGAGGCGCGCGTCCCGCACCGGCTGTCATTGGGTCAGCGCAAACGGGTGGCCATGGCCACGGTGCTCTCCATGGAGCCCGCGATCCTGGCCTTTGATGAGCCGACGGCCGGCCTCGATCCGCGCGGCCGAAGGGGCCTCATCCGCCTTCTGGCCGAGATGCCGCAGACGCTACTGGTCAGCACCCATGACATGCCCCTGGTCGCGGAAGCCTTTCCGCGCACCGTGGTGATGGATGACGGTCGGATCGTGGCCGACGGCCCGACCGACCGGATCCTCTCTGACGGGCCGCTCCTCGAGGCGCACGGCCTGGAGCGGCCCTGATCAGAGCTAGCTTCAGGTGCCGTCTACGCGCCAGAGCGAGCCCGTGAGGTCGGTCAGGTAGATCTTCCCATCGGCGCCCTCCCCGAAGGAGCTGATGAGCCGCCCGGAGGGAAACGGCGCGGGGACAGGGTCGCCCCAGGAGTGCCCGGCAGAGATGTTCCAGATGTCACCCGAGCAGAAGTCGCCGTAGATGTAGTGACCTTCCAGCGCCGCCCCCGGTCGCCTCGAGACGTAGCCGCCGGTCACGGAGCAGCGTCCGTCGCCCTGGTCGTACTCCACGATGGGAAGGGTCCTGCAGTTGGATGTGCAGACGGCGCCGGACGGGTAGAGGTGCCGCCCTTCCAGATGGTTCCAGCCGAAGTTCAGACCCTTGGCACTGCCGCTCCGGTTGACCTCCTCGTACATGTTCTGACCCACGTCGGCCATCCAGAGATCGCCCGTCAGGCGGTCGAAGCTGTTGCGCCATGGATTGCGCAGGCCGTAGGCCCAGATCGAATCGTTCCCGGCCCCGCCCACGAAGGGATTCGACTGGGGGATGCTGAACCTTCGCGGGCCGCTGCCGTCCGGGTCGATGGGCTTGATACGCAGGATCTTGCCCAGGCGACTGGTCAGATCCTGGGCTCGATCACCCGGGTCGCCGCCGCTGCCGCCGTCACCGGTCGCGATGTACAGGTTATCGCCCTTGAACGCCAGCCAGCCACCGTTATGGTTGGTGAACGGCTGCTTGATCGTCATGAGGACGCGCTGAGAGCTCATGGAAGCCTGATTCTTGCTGGACCGGCGGTACTCGGCGACTACCGTGTCACCGCTGTTGTTGGTGTAATCGACGTAGAACCGCCCGTTCGAGTCGTATCCGGGGTGGAAAGCGAGGCCGAGCAGGCCC
>JALZLQ010000064.1 GCA_030858605.1 Chloroflexota bacterium | reverse complement strand
GATCCGTGGCGGGCGGGGTGGGACCCGGGTCGACCGTGGGGGCTGGCTCGGTCGGCAGCGGGGAAGCGGGCGTGGGAGTCGGACCAGGCGCTGAGGGTTCCGGCGACACTCCGGAGGCAGCGGGATCGTTGCTCGGATCCGGGCCGGGGCTGTGGGACGGGTCGCCCGGCGTGACCGACGGGCTCGTGCTCGATCCGCCCGGCGCCGACGGGGCAGTGGGCGCCGTGGGCGTCGGCTGGGCAGTGGCGCACGAGGTGACGATGAGCGCGACCGCCGTGACGATACTCAGGGCGCGGAGACGGAAAGTCACGGTGACGCGGATCCTCCAAGAGCGACTCCGCCCGGTGACCCGGCGGGCTGGCGCGATGATAGGCGCTCGTGGCTGGCGGAGCGCCGGGCGCGTGGCTGCCGTCCCTATCGGCTGGCGCGCAACACCGGCGGATACGGCAGTATCGATGGAGCGCGCCGCTCGTCCCCATGTGAGGAGACGCCCACTGATGGGCTCTCTGATGCCACTATCGTCGAAATGCAGGCGATCGAGCGGCGTTCGGGAGGGCTCTTCGTCCAGGGCGTACTCCAAGAGCTCACTCGACGGCACCATCATCACTCTGCTCGATAAGTCCTTCCTGCAGGGTGGAGGCGGCGCGTCGCCTGCCTGGAAGCAGCTTCGCGACGGTGGTGGCGTCATGAAGACGGACTAGAGCCGCGCTCGCCTCACGGATGGATCAGAAGGGTCGTGCCACTGACTTCACCATGGCTCGCGTCGCCGCCGCCCGGGCCGGGTATCACTTGCCATCCTGTGGATACCGTCCGCCGCCAGTCCCTCTGGGTATCGCTGCCGTCCTGACTCAGCCTGAGTTCAAGAGCCTCTCGCCCGCCGGTACTGCGAGGTCGAGGATGTTTTCGGGCGGCGCGAGCGGGCAGCTCCAGCGCGGGTCGTAGGCGCACGAAGGGTGGTATGCCATATTGAGATCGAGCACGAGGGTGCTCGCGGTCATGTCCCCGCCGTGGTCCGCGCCCTTGATGGTGTCCAGCAGGTAACGCCCGGCGCCGTACGTCTCCTGACCGCTGGTCGCGTCGCGAAAGGGTAGGAAGAGTCCGCCACCGTAGGCATCGATCCAGAAGACGGTCAGGTCCCGGCCCGCCAGCGGTCCCTCCAGCCGAACGCGACCCACCCGGCGGAAGCGGAGCGCCCCGGGACCCGAGGATGGCAAGGCGAGAGGCGTCCGCGATGAGCCGCCCGGCTGGCTCGCGCCCGGCTGGCTCGCGCCCGGTTGGCTCGCGCCCGGTTGGCCCACGCCCTCCTCGTCGTGCGGACCGACCAGCCCGTCGACCGGCTCCAGGCGAAGGGTCATGCGATAGGTCGGGTCGTAAGGCCAGTGATCCAGACCGCGACCGGCGGCACGCTCATCGGCGCGCAGCGGCGACTGTGGATGCTCCGCGAAGAGCCGTTCCTTCGCGGCGCGGAACGCGAGCGTTGCCGCGCCGGGTTCCCTGGCCGACGCCGAGCGCCAGGCTCCAAAGAGCGACGCCACCTGGCGACGCCAGTCGGCCAGCTCCAGGTACTCATCTCCCACCATGAGATCCTCCAGGAGCGAAAACGGCCGTCCCTTGGTCGGGACGGCCGCGATCGTTTGGGAGGCTGAGCCGGACCCTAGGGAGCCGGTTCGCCCAGGTCGCTTATCGTCGATAGGTCGTATTCGTCGGCTGTCTCCTGGGTCACCACGAAGCCGTTCTGGTTCGTGGCGCTCGCAAAGTCGAGGGTAGCCACACCGAGCGGTTCCAGCGCGGCCCTCAAGGCCTCGGCAGTCTCCGCCGCGTCGGTGGAGGCCTCAGCGTCAGGATCGACGAAGAGCAGCGCCGTGGCGATGTACTCCGCCAGGATGTCGATGTCGCCCGACTGGAGGGCAGGGAAGACGACCTCGCGGGCACCCAACTGAAATGCCCGCTCGACCTCGAATCCGTTGGCCTCCAGGATCTGCGCGAAGATCTCGCCCAGGATCTCCTGCTCGTAGAAGTTGGTCGAGCCGACGGTCACCGCTACGCCCGCTCCCGCTTCGCCGGTCTGTAGACCGTTATCGGCGAGCCATTGCTCGGCGACGTCAGCAGGGTCTTCCTGGTCGACGATGACGAGCGCGTTCAGGGCTGTCAGCTCCGCCTGGGTGAGCGTCACCATCCAGGGGTTGATCAGGTCGGCGATCTCCGGCGTCTCATCGAGGACATCCTGCCGGACGACCGGGATGAGGTTGTCGGACAGTTGGAGCTGCTGGTCGTCTTCCAGGAGCACGAAGCCCCGGTCGGCGATGGAGGGATCGGACGTGAACAGCAGCCCTACATCGATGTCGCCCCGTTCGAGCGCGGCGACCGTCAGGGGACCGCCCGTGTCGAGTGGTCGGAACGCGGCGAACTCGAGGCCGTAGGTCTCCTCCAGCCCGAGCAGGCAGAAGGGTCTTTCCGGACATTCGGGCGGTCCGCCCAGGGTCAACTGGCTGGCGATGGTCCCGCCGCCCGGAGCACTAACACCGGGCGAGGCCGCAGCGCCGGTCGGGCTGCCGGGTGCTGCGGGAGACGGAGTGGTGCCCCCTCCCGTCGAGCAGGCGCTGATCAGCACCAGCATCGACGCCCCAAGGGCAGCCATGCGGTGTATCCGCATTGGGTCCTCCTGTGTTGCGGCCTTGCACGGCTCGTAAGGGAGCCGCGTCGAAGGCGCCGCGACTATATCAGCGGAACCCTGACAGCCAGCGTCGGGATCAGGGGACTCGCGTGTCAGCGAAGAATCAGATGGTGGGCTGTGCCGCCGGCGGCGCGAGTTCAGCGGCCGTCAGGTGACGACCCAGGTGACGACCGCTGACTCCAGGCGATACGAAACGTCCCTCGAGCAACGAGAAGGTTCGCTCGGTCACGATGGCCAGCAGCGCCACCAGCAGCGCGCCCACCACGAGGCGGGGATGATCCTGGAGCGCGAAGCCATCGACCAGGTACCGTCCCAGGCCGCCTCCCGCCACGACCGCACCCAGCGTGGCAGTGGCCACTACCTGGACGGCGGCGATGCGCATGCCAGCGATCACCACCGGCAGCGCCACCGGCAGCTCCACGCGCCGGATGAGCCCCATCTCCGACATGCCCATGCCACGACCAGCCTCGACCAGTTCCGCGTCCACTTCGCGGATGCCCACCGCTGTATTGACCAGGACGGGCGGGATGCTCAGGAGCGTCAGCGCGACGATGATGAGCGGATCGCCGATACCGACGAAGGGCAGGAAGATGAGCAGCAACGCCAGTGAAGGCACTGCGCGACCCAGGTTCGCGATGGCCACCACGATGGTCTCGAAGCGGCGCGTGTGACCGATGGCCAGCCCAAGGGGCAGGGCGATGGCCAGGCCGGCCGCAAGCGACACCACGCAGAGATATACGTGCTGGAGCGTGCGCGTCGGGATGCCATCGGACCCCTGCCAGTGCTGAGGATCGGTCAGCCAGGCGAGCGTCTCCGAGAGCAGCTCCATCTCAGCTCGACACTTTCCGGAGCCAGGGCGTCAGGGCGCGCTGGAGTAGCAGGAGCGCGGCGTCGGCAGCGAGTGCCAGAGCGACCGTCAAGAAGGCGCCCACGTAGATCTGGGTCGGGAAGCTCCGGCTGAAACCGCGGATCATCAGCGCACCGAGGCCGCCCTGGCCGATGAGCCCTGCCACCGTGACCAGCCCGATGATGGTCACCGTGGCGATGCGAAGTCCTGCCACGATGACGGGCAAGGCGAGCGGCAGGTCGACGCGCGCGAGGCGTTGCCACGGCGTGAAGCCCATGCCGTCGGCAGCCTCCCGCATCTCGAGTGGGACGCCGTCCAGCCCGGCCATGATGTTGCGGATGAGGATGAGCAGGGTGTAGCTGACGAGGGCGATCTCGGCGGTGAGGATGCTCAGGCCGGTCAGCGGCACCAGCAGCGCGAAGAGGGCCAGGCTGGGGATGGTGTAGAGGAATCCGGCGACGCCGGTCAGTGGGCCGTAGAAGCGCCGATCGCGGTAGATGAGCAGCGACACGGCGGCACTGATGGCCAGTCCTACTACGACCGCGATGATGGTCAGCTGGAGGTGCTCATAGGTCGCTGCCCACAGATCGTCCAGGTGCTCGAACACCCACTCCCAGTCGACCAGCGGCCTGTCACCCACCAGCGCCGAGCCGATCGGTCGTGGCGGTTTCGCCGTCGG
>JALZLQ010000053.1 GCA_030858605.1 Chloroflexota bacterium | reverse complement strand
TCGGTGAAGCAGCTGGCCTCTCCGTCCTGGACGGCCTCGTGGTCCACTACGTCGATCAGGTGGACACCGCTCATCAGGTGCTCGTGCGCGACTGGACCGGCAGCCGGCTACCCATCCACGCCGTGTCCTCGGGACAGGTCTTCATGGCCCATATGCCGCCGGCCGTAGTGGAACGCCTGCTTGCAAGACCGCTCGAGCGGTTCACGCCGAGCACCCTGGTTGCGCCGGTCGCCGTGCAAGACCGGCTGCGTCGGATCCAGCTCGATGGCTACGTTTGGGGTGGCGGTGAGTTCGCCGAGGGCATCAACTCCGTGGCCGCGCCCATCGCCGACGCGGCCGGCAATGTCAGCGCCGCGGTCCACGTGCACGGACCGGCCTACCGTTTCCCATCGGAGGGCGCTCGTATGGACATCGCGCACGAGGTGCTGGCCGCGGCGGCGCGCATCTCCGGCCGCCTGCGCCAAGGTTCATGAATCCGAAAGAGGTGGCCCCTTTGGCGGCTGGCGTCGCGACCGGTGTCGAGACTCATCGGGAAGGCGGCGCTCGCCTCCTGGAGGGTGCGCCCATCGCGACGGCCATACGCGGCCGCCTCATCGGCGAAGCGGACTCGTTCCTGGACCGTCATGGCTTCCGGCCGACACTGGCCGTGGTGCTCATCGGCGCTGACGCACCCTCCGCCGTGTACCTGAGCCAGATCGTGCGTACCTGCGAGCGCACCGGCATCATCGGGCGCGTTGTGGATATCGGCCCACGCGTCACGGCCACGGTCATCCGGCGTCGGATCGACGAGCTGAATCGGGATCCGCTGGTGTCCGGGATCATCGTCCAGATGCCGCTCCCGCAGCGCATCCCTCTGCGGGCGGTCATCGAGGCCATCGATCCGCGCAAGGACATCGATGGCCTGCACCCCTCGAACGCCGGCCTCCTGGCACAGGGCTACGACGGGTTCCTGCCCGCCACGGCGCAGGCCACGGTGGAGATCCTCAAGCGTTCCGGCTACAGGCTGGAGGGTCTGGACGCGACGGTCATCGGGCGTAGCAACGTGGTGGGACGGCCGGCCAGCCTGCTGCTCCAGCGCGAGCACTGCACGGTGACGACGTGCCACAGACGGACGCGCGACCTGGCGGCGCACGTAGGGCGGGCCGATCTGGTGGTCGTGGCCGCGGGCTCACCGGGGCTGGTGACGGGCGCGATGCTGAAGCCCGGCGCCCTGGTCGTCGACGTGGGTATCAACGTCGTGGGCGATCGGATCGTGGGCGACGTCGACTTCGGATCGGCGCTGCCGGTGGCCAGGGCCATCACTCCGGTACCCGGCGGGGTCGGGCCTCTGACCAATGCGATCCTGTTGGAGCACCTTATGGCTGCCGCGCACGCCCAGCATGACGATGGGGCGCGCTAGCTCGGGGCGGCACCCAGCCCGCTAGCCGCGGAAGGCGTCCAGCGCGCGGGCTCGCGCTTCAGCGTGGTCCACGATCGGTGCCGGGTAGTCCGTCCGATGACGCAGCCGACCGTTGCTGGGTCTCGAGCGTCATCGCCACGGCTCATGGATGAACTCATCGGGCACGTCGGCCATTTCGGGCAACCAGCGCCGCGCGAGGGCGCCCTTCGCCGCGCGAGGGCCCTTCGGATCGAAGCGCGCGGCCTGGAGCGTCGGATCGAAGTGCGGAAGATGGGCTGGCGGCATGAACGAGAGCGGGTTAGGCGAGGGCCAGCGGCCGGACAGGAGAGGCTCGTCAAAGACGAAGAGCGGGTAGACACATGCGGCGTTCTCGACCGCGTCGCGCAACGCCGGGTGATCGTGGATGCGCAGGTCCCGGCGGAACCAGACGACCACGGTCGCCAACGGCTCGTGGCTTTGATGTCGCTCATGTCCATCCCTTCGGCTGAGGCCGGCCGATGGTCGTGTCATGGCGCTGAAGGCGGCGGATCAGGTCTGCCCAGCAGCGATGAGCACGACCCCGCCGATGGCCGCGGCGACACCCGTCATGCGCAGGCCCGACAGCCGCTCGTGGAGGAGCACTCGAGCCAGCAGCGCGGTCACGACGGGGTAAAGCGATGAGAGCACGACCGCCACGGCCAGGCTGCCCGCGGCGTTGGCAAGCAGGAAGAAGAGGTTGCCGCCCAGGTCCCCGAGCCCCGACAGGACGAGAAGCGGCAGGAGCCTCATGGGCAACCGGAGGGATGGACGGTCGCCCCGTCCCGTCAACGCCGCTCGCAGGATGAGCAGGGCCAGTGCGGCCGCCACTACCGAGAGCCCAGCCAAGCGCACCGTCAGGATGGGCCACCAGGTCTCGCCGCCGCTGGCGCGCGACTGGTCGATGAACAGGTAGAACCCGGCGAAACCAAGGCCAGACAGGAGGATCAGCGCGAGCTCTGCGCCGGCGGAGGTGCCCCGTTCCGCGGCCTGCGCCGCCGACGCGCGGTCCGGCAGGCTGATGACCACCACCGCGCAGAGGGCCAGGATCATGCCCGCCAACAGCAGCGGAGAGGCCGGTTCGCCGTTGACGATGCCCACCAGAGCCGGGAGCGCCGCTCCAACGAGTGCGGCCAGCGGGGCGACCAGGCCCATCGTCCCTCGCGACAGCGCCAGATAGAGGCAGCCCAGGCCGGCCACGCCGCTGAGGCCGGCCGCAGCCGCCCAGCCAAGAGCCGGTGCGCGGGGAAGTGCCTCGGACGAGACGGCGAGCAAGCCGGCCGTGGCCAACAGGCCGATCGTTTGCGTGGCAAGGAGGGTGGCCAGCACGCTCGAGCGGCGGCTGGCCATGCCACCGGCGAAGTCACCGACGCCCCAGCTCAGCGCCGAGGTCAGGGCAAGCGCCGGAGTGGTGAGGCTCAGGAGCGCTCCGCCCGATCGTGGTCGGCCGCCAGCTCCGTCACCGGCGGCTCAGGCAGGGTGATGACCGCGTCAGCGACCGCGTCGTATCGGTCCGAACAGGTCAGATAGATGACCTGGTGGTCGCTGGCCAGGCTCCGTAGCAGAGCCACCGCGCGGCGGGCGCGCTCGTCATCAAAGGTCACGAAGGGATCGTCGAAGATGAGCGGTGGCCGGCGGTCCTGAGTCACTTGGCGCACCAGGCCCAGGCGCGCTGCCAGGTAGATCTGGTCGATGGTGCCCTGCGAGAGGGCGGAGACATCGACCCAGTCGCCTGCCTCCGCTGAATGGACGCGGAACGTCAGCTCGTTCTCGTCGACCTCCACCTGGGAGTAGCGACCCCCGGTGATGGCCGAGATGTCCGCACCCATGCGTCTCTCCAGGAAGCGCGCCGCCTTCTTCATGGTTGACTGCTCCGCGGAGTCGAGTGCACCGAGCGCCGTCTCGTACACGCGCAGACGTCGCTCGCGCGTTGCCAGCGACGCCCGGGCCTCATCGAGCCGTTCGGCCGATGCTGCGACCTCTTCGGCATCTGTGGCGTTGCCGTCCAGGCGCGCCTGCGCGGCAGCCTCCGCGTTGCCAGCCCGCTCACGCTCGCCGCGCGTGGCTCGAAGGTGGGTCTCGGCGCGATGGCGGTACTCGTCAGGATCCTTGCCCATCGGCCCCATCCCCGCCAGAGCGTGGCGCGCTTCGTCGGCCACGACCGCCATCCGGTCTCGTAGCTGACCGACATCCTCTTCGTCCTCGCCATTCGGCGTCTCGCTGCTCGGCCTCTCGCCGCGACCCGCATCGCCGAGCAGGCCGCGGTGCTCCGCGCGCAAGCGGTCGATGGCGGCGACGTGTTCCGCCTCCGCGAAAAGCAGCTTCTCGGCGGCTGCGACGTCGGCCATGCCCAGGGTCGCCAGCTGTTGGTCGCGCTCCCGCTCCGCTGCCCGAAGCTCCTCCTCGAGGTCCGATCGTCCCCGCAGCCGCCTGGAGATCTCCGTCTCCACCATCTCGTTCTGCAATCGCACCCGGGAAGACCGCGAACGCAACCGCCAGGCGATGAATGCCACGCCAAGGGCGGCTGCCAGCAGGACGCCAGCAAGCACGATGCCCACCACATCGCCGATCACCAGGAAAACGCCGATAGCCGCCGCCAGTAGGAGCGGCGGAACCACCGCGACCGGGCGCCAGGCAGGTGCCTTCTCGATGTCCGCCTGCCACTGCGAGGGATCGGGCTGGGAGGTCAACTCAGCACGCTGCTCGGAGATGCCGTACTCCAGGCCACGCAGGTGCTCCACCCCGGAACGCAGGACGGGCAAGGCCATCTGCGAAGGGTGGGCCGCCTCATGGCGCGCGATCTCTTCGCGCAGGTCGGTGGCACGCTTGTAGCGGGTGTACTCGACCTCTGCCTTGCCCAGCCGGTCGCGAGCAGCCACGGCGCGGCTGGTGGCGTCAAGGTCGGCCTGCGCAGCGGCGAGGTGCTGGTCCAGGA
The DNA here is from genome assembly GCA_030858605.1 of Chloroflexota bacterium. GTDB lineage: Bacteria > Chloroflexota > Limnocylindria > Limnocylindrales > CSP1-4 > Palsa-1032. The sequence goes on along the minus strand of JALZLQ010000053.1, from coordinate 4,417 downwards.
CCTCCCGCTTCTCGCGCGCATCGGCCAGCGCCGAGCGGTCCCGGCCGAGCGCAGCCAGGCCTGCCTCGCCAGCCATCGACTCCCTGGCCAGCCGATCGACCTCTGCGCGAGACTGCTTGAGCAGACCGGGATTCTTGTGTCCCTCCGAGCGGTAGCGGGCGATGGCCTCCTCGAGCTTGCGGCGCGCTGCCCAAGTCCCACGGTCCGCGCCGCTCATGGACTGGTGCAGCCGGTCCCGGAGCGCTCCCTCATCGCGGTCCAGACCAGCCATCTCCTGGTGGCGGATGCTGGCCGTGGAGCGGAAGAACTTCTCGGACGGTGATCCCGTCAGCTGGGCCATGCGCTGATCGACCGCCGCTGGGTCGGTCACCACGTCACCGTCGATCTCGAGCCGTGCCGTGCCTTTGGCGCCGGCGAATGCTTTGGTCAGACGGCCTGTCACTCCCTCGTCCTCGAAGTCGATCTTGATGGTCGGCACGGCGTGGGCGTCTGACTACGGGCGGACCCCATCCAGCTCCTGGGCGGCGGAGGTGGGACGTCGGAAGAGGACCATCTCGATGGCCCTCTGGATGGTGCTCTTGCCGGCCTCGTTGGGGCCGCGGATGACGGTCAGGTCGGGCGCCAGAGCCAGCTCCAGCGAGCGGTGGCGCTTGACGTCGGTGAGCCGCAGGGAGGTGATGCGCATCAGACCAGGGTCACCCGCTTGGGCTCGTCCAGGAGGACGCGCAGGAGATGCAGCGCTTCGCGCGTCTCGGCCGCGACATCCTCGGTCCCCGCGGTCTCAGCCGCAGAGATGCGCGTGCGCAGATCGCGAGTCAGGACCCCGGCGATGGTGTCCTCCGGGGGCAGCGGGCCCTCGGGCAGAGCGGCGATCGACGTGTCGCGCAGCCGGAAGCGGAAGAATCCGTCACGCAACTGACGCCCGACCTCATCCGTGTCCAGGTCCAGGCTGTCTGGTGCGACCCCGAGCAGGCGCACGTCCAGGACCAGATCGGGATCAGCCAGCTCTCGCAGGCGGCGACAGAGTTCGTCCTGTGATGCGATCGAGGCGACATCCACGTCGACGTTTTGGAAGCGCGTCCGACCGACGGACACGGATTCGACCTTGACCAACGGCTTCACGACGGGGCCATCGATGGTCACCAGGAGCACGTGTCCGGCGCCATCCTGATCAAGTGCTATCGGCTCCGGGGCGCCGGAGTAGGCCCAGACAGCGCCGCCGGATCTGCCCTGGAGGAGGGAGTGCCAATGGCCCAGGGCGAGATAGTGCAGGCCGCTGGCAGCGACCTCCTCGGCGGTGAACAGGACGTCGTCGGAGGTTACCTTGCCCTCGACCCGAAGCGACCCGTGGATCATCCCCACCTGATAGGACGCACGGCCGGGACCGGTGGCCGGGTCAGCAGGCGAGCCCGCGCGGAACCCCTCCAGCGGACTGCGTGGCGCCGACTTGGCAGGGAAGACGGGGCCATGCACCTCCATCTCCAGCTCCCGGAAGTAGACCGCGGGCAGTTCGGGGGTGAGCACGGTCAGGAGGTCCGAGTCGGGCGGCAGTCCGGCCAGCGCCCGCAGGTCGAAGGCTCTGTAGATCGAGGCACCGTCATAGCAGTCGTGCGTGCCGGGGATGAGCACCGAACGGATGTGTCGCTCGGCCAGGCGCGCCAGCTCACCGGCCGCTCTCTCCACTGATCGGCGCGGTTGCGTGTTGGAGTCGAACAGGTCGCCGCAGATGAGGACCACGTCCACGCGACGCTCGATGGCCGCGTCGATGGCCCGCGCGAAGGCCGCGAACTGACGTTCCCGCTGCTCCGCGGCTGCATCGCCCAGATCATCGTGGCGGGCACCGAGATGAACATCCGCCATGTGCAGCAAGCGAGGCATGTCGCGGGCTCCCCTCCAGGCTTCGAACGACGCGATCGCACCACGGGCCGCACCGTGGCGGGAGCGTGTCACGTGGATTGTGACATCCACCATGCTGGTGGATAGCGGTACTGATGAGTCCGGCGTGCCGGTGTGGTGGCTGCCATCCCACCCGAGGGACGGCGTTCGCGACCGGTGTTAGGCTCTTCTCCTGCATCCGGTGCGATCGAACAGGAACCTCGACAGAGCACCTGGGGACGCGCAGGCTCACTCGATCCCGACGGCACGCCTCGGATTCTCGCTGTCGCCGAAGGGCGGACGGCCCGATGGCCAGAGCGGCTGCAGAGAGGTTCTGAATCGATGTCCAGGGAGGACGTTCTCGGTGACGTATACAGATCGCGATCTGCCTTGTCTCGACTGCGGCGTGGAGTTCGTGCACTCGGCCGACGACCAACAGTTCTACGCCGACAAGGGCTTCGCTTCCGATCCCAAGCGATGCCCCAGTTGTCGGGCCTCGCGGCGCTCCATGCGCGAGACGAGCAGCCTTGACGTGCGCGACATCGGCGGGCCGCGTGGCTACGAGCGCGGCGACGATCGGCCCATGCGCGAGCAGTTCGCGGTGATCTGCTCCAAGTGCGGCAGCTCCGCGCAGGTGCCCTTCCGGCCGCGCATGGACAAGCCGGTCTACTGCTCCGACTGCTTCCGCTCCATCCAGACCGCTTGACGATCGCCGCCCTCGAACCGCCGGCTTCCCGGCGCTAGACTCACCTCGACCCATCGCACGAGGGACGATCGAACCATGACCGATACCGTCAGCCCGCCCAAGCTGAAGATCACCTACGCCACGCTGAGCAACGACAACGATGAGATGCACACGCAGTTCGGGGCCGGACTGGAGCGCGCCCGGGGCATGCTGGGCGGCTACTACCCCAACTTCGTGAACGGCTCGGAGCGGGACGGCGACGGCACCTTCGAGAAGCACACGCCCATCGATGGCTCGCTCATGGGCACCTTTGCCAGGGGCACCCGCGAGGATGCGCGCGAGGCCATCGCCGCCGCCAAGGCAGCCTTCCCGGCCTGGTCGCGCACCCCCTGGCAGGAGCGCGTGGCGCTGCTCCGCCGGGTGGCCGATCTCATCAGCGAACGCCAGATGGAGTACTCCGCGCTGCTCTCCATGGAGGTCGGCAAGAACCGCCTTGAGGCACTCGGCGACGTCGAGGAGACGGCCGACCTCATCCGCTGGTCGTGCGACATGATGGAGCGCAACGACGGCTTCGACCACCCCATGGGCAACCTGGGCGACGCCGCGGTGCATACCCGCTCGGTGCTCAAGCCGTACGGCGTGTGGGCCGTCATCAGCCCCTTCAATTTCCCATTCGCCCTGTCCGGCGGTCCGTCCGGGGGAGCGCTCGTAGCGGGCAACACCGTGGTCTACAAGCCATCGACGGATGCTCCCCTCTCCGGCGCCTGCCTCAATCAGGTGATGCGCGACGCGGGCCTGCCTGATGGCGTCTTCAACACCGTGGCCGGGCCGGGCGAGTCGGTCGGTGCGGAGTTGCAGGAGAACGAGGACGTCGACGGGCTCATCTTCACGGGGTCCTTCGAGGTCGGTTTCGGCATCTACCGCAACTTCCCGCAGCCCTACCCCAAGCCGGTCATCGTGGAGATGGGCGGCAAGAACCCGGCCATCGTCAGTAGCAAGGCGGATCTCGACAAGGCCGCCGAGGGCGTGATGCGCTCCGCTTTCGGACTGTCGGGTCAGAAGTGTTCTGCCAACAGCCGCGTCTACGTGGAGCGATCCGCGCTGGAGGAGTTCTCGCAGCTGCTGGTCCGCCGGACCGAGGACATCAGCATCGGCGATCCGACCAAGCGCGAGAACTGGCTGGGACCGGTCATCAATCAGCGGGCCATGGCGCGCTACGAGAATGCGGTCGCCGAGGCACGCACGGACGGCCGGCTGCTGGTCGGCGGAGAGCGGGTCACGGAGGACGGCCTGGACAGTGGGTTCTTCGTCGCGCCAACGGTGGCCACGGACCTGCCCACCCACCATCGACTCTTCCGCGAGGAGCTCTTCCTGCCCTTCACGGTGGTCGCCCCGGTCGACTCTATGGACGAAGCCTTGCGGCTGGCCAACGACTCTGTGCTGGGCCTGACAGCCGGGCTCTACTCCGAGGATCAGTCAGAGATCGATCAGTTCCTGGAGCGCATCGAGGCCGGCGTGGTCTACGTGAACCGGCGCGCGGGCGCGACAACGGGCGCCTGGCCGGGCATCCAGCCCTTCGGCGGCTGGAAGGGCTCCACGGCCACGGGCAAGTCCGGCGGCGGCTACTACTACGTCCAGCAGTTCATGCGGGAGCAGTCGCAGACCGTCGTCGACTGAGTCGATACACTGCTCATCCAGCATGCATAGGATCTATGCACTCCGCCTGACTTGAGGAAACGACCGTGACGCAGCTCATCGATCGACCCGCCGCAACCGCTGGCGCGATGCCCGCTACGGACCGTCCCCTCCCCCCCCTCGTCACGGAGCTCCCCGGGCCGCGCGCCCGAGCGCATGTCG
>JALZLQ010000045.1 GCA_030858605.1 Chloroflexota bacterium | reverse complement strand
ATATACGTCCTACAACAGATATAAACAAACTTCTAGCAGGGGCACATCCAGGGCTACAAGACGGATCTGGTGCCAGCGGAGCAGGTCGGGCGGGCCAGCGGGCTGATGGGCCTCATGATCGTGCTTGGCCAGGTCGGCGGGACATTCATCGGCTCGCTCGGGCTGATCCTGTATCCGGAGGGCACGCCCGCCGCGGAGCGGATGTTCTGGCCGACCGTCGGCCTTGGACTGCTGGAGCTGATCACGATGCTCGGCCTGGTCTTCTTCATCCGCGACGGACCGAGCGGACTCTCGCGCGCGGGCCGCTCCTGGTTCGCCATCGCCCGCTCCGCCTGGGGCCGAGACGTCCTCCAGCAGCGCAGCTTCGTATGGTTGGTCGCCTCGCGGCTCTTCTTCCTGGCCGGCACCGGCGCGCTCATCCGGTTCGCCCTGCCCTACCTCGAACGGGCCATGGGCATGGGTGAGCAGCAGGCGGGGGGCTTCATCAACATCGCGCTCATCGCCGTGATCGTGCCCACTGCGCTGACGGTCATCCCCGCGGCGCGCCTCTCGGATCGCATCGGCCGCAAGGCCGTGATCTACGGCGCCTGTGTACTGGGCGGTGTCGGGCTGGCGGTCGTGGCCCTCGCACCCGGCATCGAGATCGCGCTCGTCGCGCTGGCTTTCGTGGGCGTTGGCGCGGGTGCCTTCCTGGCGGTCGACTGGGCGCTTATGACCGACATCATCCCCAAGGCCACGGCCGGCCGATTCATGGGCATCTCCAACGTGGGCACGGCCATGGCTGGGCCGGTGGCGGCCGTGGTGGGCGGGCTGGTCATGGACCTCGTGGCACAGACTGATCTGGCAGCCAGCCCGCGGGGGGCCTATCTGGTGGGCGTGTCGTTCTTCGTGGTCGCCGCGATCCTGTTGCGACCGGTGGACCCGACACGCCGCGACGGAGATGCGCCGATCGCCTGAGGCCACGACACCTCGGCTACCTGCGTAGGTTGCGTGACGGGTGGCAGTGATCGTGCTGGATGCGGGCGTCCTTATCGGCTTTCTCGACCGGGACGATAGCCATCACGCTCGCTCCGTGATCGTCATGAAGGAGTCGGCAGGCGAGGAGTTGCACCTATCCGCTTCCGCATACGCCGAGGTCATGGTAGGGGCGCATCGCGCTGGCATCGCCGAGCAGGTACGGGGACGGATCGATGAGCTGGAACTCGTGATCGATCCCATCGACCGTGCGATGGCGATGCGGCCGCCAGGCTCCGCGCGACGCACCGCAGCTTGCGCCTTCCCGACGCCCTTCTCCTGGCCGCAGCCCATCAGGTGGACGGCGAGGTCATCACCACGGATCGTGCACTGGGCCGCATCGACCCAGCGCGTGTGCGCGTCCTTGCCTGAGGTCACTGGCAGGTCGGGCCTGCCGACGCGATAGGACTCAGCGCAGAGTCGATCGGATCTCGAGCGGCCGGACCTCCGACACTCGGGCGCGGACCTCGGGCTGCATCGCACGGGCCGCGGCGAGTGCGGTGTCCATGCTGGTCAGGCAGAGCGTGCCGTGGGCGACCGCGGCGTGACGTATGGCCGCCGCGTCGCGGACCGCTCCCGAAGACGGTGAGGGCGTGTTGATGATGAGTGCCAGGTCGGGCGAAGCGAGGAGGTCGGTCATGGCCGTCCGTCCGGTCACGTCGTCACCCAGGCGCGCCACCTCGACGACCGGGTGGCCCAGTGCACGGAGCGCTGCCGCCGTCCCTCTGGTGGCGGCGAACCGGTAGCCCGCGACGGCCAGCGCCGCGGCGAGCCGCGGCATGATCCCCTTGTCGCGATCGGCTACGGACATGAGCACCATGCCGCTGGTTCGCGGCAGCATCGACGCTGCCAGCAGCGCCTTGGCCATGGCCACTCGTGGATCTTCGTGGATCCCGATGACCTCGCCCGTGGATTGCATGGCCGGTCCCAGGGCAGGATCCACTCCGATCAGCTTGGCCGTCGAGAAGACGGGCGCCTTGACCGCGACGAACGATGGCGCACCGAGTAGCCCGCCGGACCAGCCCAGCTCAGCCAGCGAAGCCCCGAGCGCGACGCGGGTGGCAAGCTCCACCAGGGGCACGCCGGTCACCTTGGAGAGGAACGGCACCGTCCGGCTAGCGCGCGGGTTGACCTCGATCAGGTAGACGCCGTCCTCGCGCACGATGAACTGAGCATTGACCAGCCCGCGCGCACCGATCGCCAGTACCACACGGGTCATGGCTGCCACGATCAGATCCTGGTCGCCCGCGGAGATGCGCTGCGGCGGGAAGACGCCGATCGAGTCGCCGGAGTGCACGCCGGCCGCCTCCACGTGCTCGATGAGACCCGGGATGAGCACTTCGCGACCATCGCTGACGGCGTCGACATCGACCTCCAGGCCCTCCAGGTAGGCATCGACGCGCACCGGCCGGTCGTCGGACACGATGGTCGCAGCCACCAGCTGCCGGGCCAGGTCCTGTGGGCCGTAGCTCGTGTCTATGGCGAGACCGCCGATCACGTAGCTCGGTCTCACCAGCACGGGATAGCCGATGCGCTCGGCCACCACCAACGCCTCATCGATCGAGGTGGCCATGCCGCCCTCGGGCTGCGGGATGCCCAGCCGCTCCACGAGAGCCGCGAAGCGGGTCCGCTCCTCGGCAAGCTCGATGATGGCCGTGTCCAGGCCGGGCATCGGCACGCCGGCTGCTTCCAGCGCGTCCGCAAGTCCCAGCGGCGTCTGGCCACCGAAGGCGATCATCGCGGGCAGCGGCGGTGCTCCGTCGCGCGACTCGGCCCGGATGACTTCCAGAACGCTCTCCGCGTCGAGCGGCTCGAAATAGAGGCGCGTGGAAGCATCGAAGTCCGTCGACACCGTTTCAGGATTGGAGTTGATCATCACCGCCGCGATGCCCTGGCGACGCAGCGCATCGGCGGCTTGCACGGCGCAGTAGTCGAACTCGATGCCCTGCCCGATGCGCACCGGGCCGGAGCCGATCACCAGGGCTGCTGGGCGCGCTACGGGTGCCGCCTCCGGCGGCGAATCAGAGGCAGCGTATGTCGAGTAGAAGTAGGGCGTCTCCGCGGCGAACTCGGCGGCACATGTGTCGACCATCGAATAGCCGGGATACAGGCCCATCGCACCGCGTCTACTCGCGACCTCCTCGGGCGTGAGCCCGGTCATCCGAGCGATGTCCCGATCGCCGAAACCGGCCCGTTTGGCGACCACGAGCAGCTCGTCGGGCACTTCGGCGGCAGCAGCCCGAAGCCGACCCTCCAGCGTTACCAGACGGCCGACCTCGGCCACGAACCACGGTGTGATACCGGTCGAGGCCACGACCTCGTCCTCCGCCACACCGCGTCGAAGGAGCGCAAGGATCCGCCAGAGCCGCGAATCAGACGGTGCCAGGAAGCGGCGCAGGCTACCGGCACGATCACCGGACCCAGTGCCCTCGTCCGTCGCCATCGCCCCGACTGTGGCCAGCTCCTCGGCCGCCGCCGACCAGAGCGGATCCTCCGCCAGGAAGCCGGCGCCGGCTTGCTCCAGCCCGCGCAGGGCCTTGTTGAGGGCCGCCCCGAACGTCCGGTCGATGGCCATCACCTCGCCGGTCGCCTTCATCTGGCTGCCCAGGCTGCGGTCCGCGCCGGGAAACTTGTCGAAGGGGAAGCGAGGCAGCTTGACCACGACATAGTCGAGGGCCGGCTCGAAGGCCGCCACCGTGGTGCCCGTGATGGCGTTGGGGATCTCTGCCAGGCGCCGCCCCACAGCGATCTGCGCCGCGACACGGGCGATGGGATAGCCGGTCGCCTTGGAGGCCAGCGCGGAGGATCGAGAGACGCGCGGGTTGACCTCGATGACGGCGTGCTCCGATCCGTCCGCCGAGAGGGCGAACTGGACGTTGCAGCCGCCCTCCACGCCCAAGGCGCGGATGATCTTCAAGGCCGCCGAGCGCAACCGCTGGTGCACCGCGTCGGACAGTGTCTGGACCGGCGCCACCACGATGGAGTCGCCCGTGTGGACGCCCAATGGGTCGACGTTCTCCATGGAGCAGACCGCGATGCACGTGTCGTCGGCATCGCGCATGACCTCGTACTCGATCTCCTGCCAGCCATCGAGATAACGCTCGACCATGACCTGGCCGATGGGGCTGGCTCGCAGCCCAGCGCGGATACGCTCGCGGTACTCCGCCTCCGTGGTCACGATGCCGCCGCCCGAGCCGCCCATCGTGAAGGCCGGCCGGACGATGGCCGGCAGCCCGAGGCGCGCCAGGGCATGGTCGGCAGCCACCAGCCGCTCAGCGTCCGTGGCGCCTTCCACGATCTCCGAGGGCGCGTACGGCTCGCCGATGCGATCGAGCAGCGCCCGGAAGCGCTGGCGATCCTCGGCCATCTCGATGGCCTCCAGCGGGGTGCCCAGCAGCCGGACCCCGTGCCGCTCCAGGACCCCGGCGCGGGACAGTTCCACGGCCAGATTCAGGGCGGTCTGGCCGCCCAGCCCGCAGAGCAACCCGTCCGGCCGCTCGCGCTCCAGGATGCGCTCCACCACCTCCACGCTGAGCGGCTCCAGATAGATCACATCGGCGACGCCCGGATCGGTCATGATGGTGGCCGGATTGGAGTTCAGCAGGATGGTACGGACGCCCTCGTCACGCAGCGCGCGGCAGGCCTGCGTGCCGGCGTAGTCGAACTCCGCGGCCTGCCCGATGATGACCGGCCCCGAACCGATGATCAGCACGCTGTGCGGTCGTTGATCTGCCTGGGGATGGCGTACCTGCGATCCGATCCCCAGGGTCACCACGCCAGGCGGTCCACGAACCGGTCGAAGACGTCCATCGCATCGAGAGGCCCCGGCGAGCCTTCGGGGTGGTACTGGACGCTTTCGATGGGCAGGCTTCGATGCCGCAATCCCTCGACTGACCCATCGTTCAAGTTACGCTGGCTGACCACGAAGCCGGACGAAGGCGGCAGGCTCTGCCCGACTACCTCGACCTCGTGGTTCTGGCCCGTGACCTGTACACGCCCGCTGTCCAGGTCCTGCACAGGATGATTCGCGCCGTGATGTCCGTAGCGCAACCGCCGAGTCTCCGCGCCTGCCGCGCGACCTATGATCTGGTGCCCCAGGCAGATGCCCAGCAGCGGCCGGCCGTCGGCGATGGCCTCTCGTGCCAGGTCGACCGGCCCGTCCAGTCGGGCCGGATCTCCCGGACCGGGCGAGAGCACCACGCCGCTGACCTCCGGGGCCAGTGCCTGGCCAGTGCCCGCCGTATGGGGCAGCACGCGGACGCGAACGCCGCGCCGGACGAGCGCGCGCACGATGCCCTGCTTCAGGCCGTAGTCGATGACCGCCACCAGCGGTCCCCCATCGCCGACCTCTTGCGCGGCTTCAGCCGACACGTGGCCCACGAAGTCCTGATCCTCCCAGCGCCGCTGGTCCCGAGCCGCAGCGATCGCCAGCGCGTGGTCGATCTCGTTCGGCGCAGTGATGATGGCGCGCTGCGATCCAGTGGTCCGCAGGTGGCGTGCCAGAGCCCGCGTATCCAGACCGGCGATGGCCGGCACGCCCCTGTCGCGCAGGAGGTGTACCAATTGGCGCGCATCATCCAGGACAGCGGCCGTGGCGTTGGCCACGATCAGTCCGCGAAGCCACGGTCGTGTCGATTGATCGTCAGCCGGGCTCCGCCCGTGGTTGCCGATGAGGGGATGGGTCATCACCACGAGCTGGCCCGCATAGGACGGGTCCGTGCAAACCTCCTGGTAGCCGCTCGGGCTGGTGTTCACGACCAGATCACCGCCGCTTGCCAGCGGGCCCCCGAAGGCGTATCCCCGGAAGACGGTGCCGTCCTCAAGCGCCAGGAGCGCTGGCCCGGTAGATCCGATACGCGGATCCACGGCGGAGTCAGCAACGCATCGGATGACGTCGGACATGGAACGACCACCGCCCGCGGTGGGTCGGTGGCCGCTAGAAGGTGCGATCGAGGATCCTCCTTGCCCGGCCTCTCAGGACCGTGTCGCCCGGCCTCTCAGGACCGGTGCAAGTCGGCTTCTAGCCTAGCACGTGGTTCGTGCCCGGCGTGGCTGCTCTCAGGTCAGGTGCGGGACTCGGCCAACTCCGGCGACTCCAGAAGCGTGTCCGACGTGTCGGCCGCGAAAGGATCGGCGGCGATGGTCCCGCCTGAACCGTACGAACCGGTCAGTTCGCCCGTGCCGATGTCGTCCCACTCGCTCGCGGCCGCGCCCCGACGCTCATTGACCGCCTGCTTGGCTTGGCCGAAGAGGCCCATGATCCGGCGCACCAGCCGCTCACGTCGCTGCTGTCCGACGCGGGGATCGAGGAAGTACATGAGCCCCATGCCGGCACCCAGGCCACCCAAGAGGGCGACGCCTGCGGCGGGCGCGACGCGGGGCTCCGGGCCTTTGACGATGCGCACCTGGCGCACGTCCCGCCCGATCTCGTCTATGCGCTTGCCCAGCGCGCCAACTCCGTCGCTGACGGCGCGACCGGCTGCTGCGAGGTCTGGCCTGGGCAGATCGTGAAGGTCGATCTTGGGCAGCTCGATGTCCTTGAGATCCTTGAGGTCAGGCAACGAGATGTCTCGCCGCTCAGGCAGGTCGATCGATGAAGCGCGACGGCGGATACCGTCCAGGAAGCTTGTAGCCATTGGGTTCTCCTATCGAAGTGTCATGGCTGAGCATGGCCCCGCCTTCCCTGCGGCTGCTCTGGAGCGATCGGCGAGCGGCTTGCATGTGCATCACAACGTGGTCGCGAGACCATTCGATGGCTAGGATGGCGCGCATGCGACTCACGGCGCTGGAAGAGGAACGCCTGCTGATCTTCACCGCCGCGGAATTGGCACGCCGCCACCGGAGTGCCGGGATGCCTCTCAACGCGCCAGAGGCCGTGGCCCTGATCTGCGACGCCATGTTCGAGAGCGCCCGCGCCGGAGCCACCTACGCCGAGATAGACAGAGCGGGCCGCGGCGCGGTCCGCGCCGATGAATGCCTCGAAGGCGTGCCCACGCTGGTCGACGAGGTAAGGCTGGAGGTGTTGATGGACGAGGGCACCCGCCTCATAGTGCTGCTCCATCCGATGGGACGCCCGGATGGGCAGGTCGGGCTAGCCCATGGCGGGCTGGCTCCCGGGGAAGTCATCCCCGGCGATGGACCGCCGCCGGATCGCCCGGATCGGAGCACCAAGAGGGTGCGTGTCCTGAACAACTCGGAACGGACGATCCGGGTCTCGTCGCACTATCCCTTCCACCGGGTCAACCAACGACTTGAGTTCGATCGAGAGGCGGCACAGGGCTACCGGCTTGATGTGCCGGCCGGCGCATCGCAGAAGTGGTCACCGGGTGAGGAGCATGAGGTCGACCTGGTGGCGTACGGCGGTTCGGTCGGTGGGGGCGGCTCGTCCGGCGATGACGGCTCGTCCGGCGATGACGGCTCGTCCGGCGACACGGATGACCACGGGTGAGCCGCTCACGCGAGGACCACCTGGCAGCCTACGGCCCATCCGCCGGCGATCGCATCCGACTGGCCGACAGCGAACTCTGGATCCGTGTGGCGGAGGATCGCCAGGCACACGGCGACGAGCCGATGTGGGGCTATGCCCGGACGATGCGTCGGGGGATGGCACAGCGCGACCGTCACGGCGGTGCCAGCGAGCTGGACACCGTGATCATCGGGGCAGTCGTACTGGATCCGGTCATCGGCTGCGTAAAGGCGGACATCGGCATCAAGGACGGCCGCATCGTGGGCGTCGGCCGCGCCGGCAATCCGGACATCAGCGATGGCATCGAGCTGCCCATCGGCCCCCACACCGAGCCCGTCGTGGCCTACGGCCTGATCGCCACGCCCGGGGTGGTCGATTCGCATGTCCACCTGATCCATCCGGGACTGCTGCCAGTCGCGCTCTCAGCGGGGGTCACGACGCTCATCACGGCCGGCTTCGAGGAACCACCGGCCTCCATGTTGCGCACACTCCGCTCGCTGGAAGCGTGGCCGCTCAATGTCGGTCTCCAGATCAACGCGCGTGCGGGCGGTGACTCGGCCCTGGCGCCGCTGCTGGAGGCGGGCGGCTGCGGCTTCAAGATCCACGAGGACTACGGCGCCGATCCGGAGCTTATCGACGCCACGCTTGCCTTCGCCGAAAGGCAGGACGTCTCCGTGTCGCTGCACACCGATGGGCTGCATGAGAGCGCGGAGCTGGAGGACACCGTGGCGGCCATCGGCGGGCGGACCGTGCATGCGTACCACGTCGAGGGAGCGGGCGGTGGCCACGTGCCGGACCTCATCGCGCTCGTGCGTGAGGCCAACATCATCTGTTCATCGACCACGCCGACCATCCCTTTCGGGCCATCGGCGGCGGCCGAGCACCTGCCCATGATCATGCTGAATCACGGCGGCCGCTGGAGCGTGCCAGCTGACCTGGCGATGATGGCCGAACGCATCCATCCGGCAACCATGGCCGCCGAAGGGCCGCTCCACGAGCTGGGCGCCATCTCCATCGTCAACAGCGACTCGCAGGGAATGGGACGCATCGGTGAGACGCTGAGGCGGACGGTGCAGCTGGCCCACGTCATGAAGGCATGGCGGCGGAGCGAGGCGGCCCAAGGGGTCGCGGGGTTGCCCGACGACGGCGTGGGTGCCGCTGGGGCGCGCCGGGACAGAGATGACGACACGGCACGCGTCCTGCGCTACCTGGCCAAGGTGACCGTAGAACCCGCCATCACGCACGGCATCGCGGATCATGTCGGCTCGCTTGGGCCTGGCCGGCTCGGCGACATCGTGCTGTGGCGACCGGGTTGGTTCGGCGTCAAGCCGGAGCTAGTGCTGAAGTCGGGCTATCCGGCCTGGGGATCGCTGGGTGAGGGCAACGCGACCGTGGAAGGGGCGCAGCCGACTCGCTCACGCGGCCACTGGGGCGCTTTCGGGCTGACACCGGCCTCTATCTCTGTCACGTTCGTGTCGGGAGCCGCCCTGGCAGCCGACATCGCCCGCCGTCTGGAGACGCGGCGCACGCTCATCGCGGTGCAGCGGACACGCGGCTTGATGCGGTCCGATCTGCTCATCAACCGCGCCACGGCGGACGTTTCAGTGGATCGCGGCGACGGGACCGTAACCCTTGGAGGTCGCGTGCTGGCTGTGCCGCCAGCCCCTGACCTGCCGCTCGGGCGACGCTACTTCCTACGCTAGAGGCAACCGCTGTCGCAGGTACCGGTGAGCTAGGTCCCCCCGCCCGCTATTCCTCGGTGAGCAGGTCGCGGGCGACCGGCGCGATGAGCTCGACCCAACCGGCGTACTGCTTGCCGCTGGGATGGAGGCCATCACGAGCGACCAGTGACGGGTCCTCCGGTACGCCATCCGCGACCGCGCTGATGTCCACCCAGCTGATGTCGCGGGCCAGCGTCTCCTCCTTCAGGATGGCATTGAAGCGCTCGATCTCGGCGCTCTTGGCGGCTGCATAGGGATCCGTGCCGCCCTCTGGCGTGAGCGTGTAATCGGGCGTGGACACGACCAGGATGCGCGAAGCCGGCAGCCGCCCAAGGAGGTCGTCCAGGATGCCCCGCACGTTGGCCCGGTAGGTTTCGGAGTCCTTGCCCTGGAAGACGTCGTTGACACCGATGAGAACGGTCACGAAGTCAGCGTCAAGGCTATCAAGTCGCGGCAGCTGCTCCTCGATCAACTGCGACGAGGTGTAGCCATTCACCCCCAGGTTCGCCGCCAGCTCGAGCGACAGTTCGGGCATGAGCGCGCGGACCAGTTGGGTCGGCCACCGGTTCCGGGCCTTGACGCCGGTGCCGATGGTGTATGAGTCGCCCAGCGCGACATACGTGATGGGGCCGGTCGGGCTGCGCGGCGTGGGCGCGCGCATCGGGCTCCGGGTGGGCGAGGCGGGTGCCGCTGTCGACCCGACCGGGGATCCCTCACCGGACGGCTCCGTGACTGTGCTCCCGGAACACCCGACGAGCACCGCACCGGACACGTACATGGCCAGCATCAGACGCCTCACGACAGAGCGCGGAGCATAGCGACATCAGCGCAGCCTGCATCCGGCGCGGTCGCCGTCATGCGTTGCGGCGGGACACCGCCGGATGGCGGCCCTGTTGCCGCCGAACACCGGCGCAACACCTGACGCAACCAAAAGTACTTGTGGCGTGGGTACTTTGAGCCATGACCTTTCACATCCGCCGGCCCGTCGTGGTACTGGGCCTGACCATCCTGGCTCTCGCCAGCCTCCCCGTCACGGCCACGGCCGACCAGTGGGAGTCTTACCACTGGGGCCGCCAGGTCAACCCGTTCACGCTCCGACTCGGGGACAACGTGTCGGGTGCCTGGGATGCCCATCTCCGCGGGGCCTCCTCCGATTGGAGCGCCTCCACCGTCCTGGACACGGTCATCGTGACCGGCGGCACTCTCCGGCGCAGCTGCGACCCGACGACCGGAAGCGTGGAGGTTTGCAGCGCCCGGTACGGGGACACGGGCTGGCTGGGCCTGGCCACCATCTGGACGAACGGGGACCACATCACTCAGGCGACGGTCAAGGTCAACGACACCTACTTCGACACGCCCAAGTACGACAAGCCGGCCTGGCGCAACTTCGTGATGTGCCACGAGGTCGGGCACACCCTGGGCCTGGCCCACCAGGACGAGGACCTCGAGAATCCGAGCCTGGGCACGTGCCTGGAGTACACGGACCGGCCCAAGTCGAACCAGCATCCCAACCGCCGGGATTACAAGGACCTGCGGGCCATCTACGCTGAGGTAGACAGCATCACCACGGTCTCCTCCGCGCCGCTCGAACGATCGACGGACCAGGCGACAGCCACGCAGGACTGGGGCGCCGCGGTCCCGGGCACCGTCGATGGCCGGACTCAGACGTACGTCGCTGACCTCGGTCAGGGCAGACTGGTCATCACCATGGTGATCCGCTCCGACCCGCCACCCGGGCGACCCGGGCGACCGGGCCCTCCGGAGACCGAGTGGCCGGCGCCACCTAGCCCGGTGTCCGCGGCGGTCTGGGCGGTCTGAGCATGGAGCGGGCGTACGCGCCCGGAGGCGACGGTTAGACTCCAGCCATGCATCGACAGCCAGGCCTCGTCGGGCTGCGC
The DNA here is from genome assembly GCA_030858605.1 of Chloroflexota bacterium. Taxonomy (GTDB): domain Bacteria; phylum Chloroflexota; class Limnocylindria; order Limnocylindrales; family CSP1-4; genus Palsa-1032. The sequence goes on along the minus strand of JALZLQ010000045.1, from coordinate 1,072 downwards.
TAGGGAGGAGGGCCATGGTGGCTAGGAGCATGTGGCGCGGGGCGATCCAGTTCGGCCTCGTGACCATCCCCGTGAAGCTGTACCTGGCCACCGAGCCGCGGGGCGGGCTCTCCTTCAACCTGCTGCACAAGGAGTGCCTCAACCGCATCCAGATGAAGACGCACTGCCCGGAGCATGGCGAGATCTCGCGCTCGGACACGGTACGCGGCTTCGAATGGTCCAAGGGTCAGTACGTGGTCATCGAGGAGGGGGACCTGGAGTCGGTGCCGCTCAAGACCTTGCGGGCCATCGAGATCGAGCAGTTCGTGGAGGCCGACCGCGAGGAGTTCTCGACCACCTTCGTCAAGCAGGCCTACTACCTGGAGCCCGAGGCGGTCGGTCGAAAGGCTTTCTACCTGCTGAAGTCCGTGCTGCGCGAATCGAATCTCCAAGCCATCTGCAAGGTCGTGCTCAAGGACCGCGAACTGCTGGCCTCGCTCGATCCCTTCTCCAATACGATGCTCCTTTCCACTCTCTACTGGCCGGACGAGGTGCGCGATCCCGGGGAGCTGGAGCTGCCCGAGGAGGACTTCGACTTCAAGCCTGCGGAGCTGACCATGGCCCAACAGCTGGTCGAAGCGATGAAGGGCGACTTCGACGCGTCGCGCTACCACGACGAATACCGCGAAGCGCTGATGGGCGTCATCGAGGCCAAGATCGATGGTCAGCCCGTGGAGCGGCCGCAACCCGTCCTGGAGACCAGCAAGCTGACCGACCTGATGGCCGTTCTGGAGGCCAGCGTGGCCGCCGCCCGCAAGGGCAGGACCGGTGGGGAGGGCGATGTTGCCGCGTCCGACGGCGCTGATGAGAAGCCCGCGGCCAGGGGTCCCGCCCGCCGGTCGCGTGCCGCTGCGTCGAAGGAGCCGACGTCCGTGGCAGAGGCGCGCAAGAGTCGCGCCGCCAAGCCGGCTGCAGCCAAGGCCGCCGCGCGCAAGGCAGCCACCAGCAAGGCGGCCGACAAGCCGGCGGCGGGCAAACCGGCCGCCCGAACGGAACGCAAGCGCAAGACGGCCTGAGCCGCATGGGGACGGCT
>JALZLQ010000041.1 GCA_030858605.1 Chloroflexota bacterium | reverse complement strand
CACGCCCGCTATGGGCGGCTGGCCTGGGCAGAGCTGTTGGCACCTGCCATCCAGTTGGCCGCTGGATTCGCGGCCAGCAGCGCTTGGAGCTCTGCCGTGGAGGGCGCCGGTCGTGTCTTCGGAACGGGGGAAGATTGGGCTCGGACCTACCGACCACACAGCCGGCCGTGGCGACCGGGCGAGCGGGTCACGCTCCCGGCGCTTGGCGCGACGCTGCGCGTGCTCGCCGAGGAGGGACCGGACGCGGCCTACACGGGGCGTCTTGCCGAGCGCGCGGCAGCGTACCTCGAACGCGCCGGTTCCCCGTTGCGTGCCGCTGACTTCGCCGAGCATCGCTCGGACTGGAGTTTGCCCGTCCGCGCGGAGTACCGCGACGTCACGTCGCTGAGCCACGGCCCCAACAGTTGCGGCCCCATCGCGCTGGAGCTGCTCAATATCCTGGACACGTTCGAGCCGCCACGCTCAGGGCAGTTCACGGCGCGCGGCTGCACCGACTCACGCTGGGTCCATCTAGGCCTGGAGGCCGCCCGCGTGACGCTCGCGCACCGCGACGCTTATCTCTCCGACTCCGACTCGATGCGCCGCGGCATCCTGGAGTGGCTCCTGGATCGAGGCCACGCCCGGGACGTCGCCCGCGCCATCGATCCGAACCACGTGGCGAAGCCGGTAGCGACCACCCTGCCGCGCGGCGGAGGCACCATCTACCTGGCCACGGCAGATCGCTGGGGCGGCCTGGTCAGCCTCATCGAGTCCAACTACGCCGGATTCGGGTCCGGGCTGGTCGACCCGGAGACGGGCATCAGCTACCAGAACCGGGGCGCGTTCTTTCGGCTCGACCCCGCACATGCCAACTCGCTCATGCCGCGCAAGCGGACGATGCACACCCTGACGCCGGGCATGCTCCTGCGCGACGGACTGCCTTGGATCGCCCACGGCTCCATGGGCGGCGAGATCCAGCCGCAGGTCTTCGCCCAGTTCGTGTCGGCCGTGGTCGATGGCGGGCTGGACATCGCTACGGCCATCGCCGCGCCACGCTGGGCGGCCGACGTGGAGGAGCATCTGGGTCCGCCGTCACTGTCCGTGCTTGAGCCGCGCTTCGAGGCGGAGGTGCAGAAGGGACTCCGTGAGCGCGGCCATGACCTGAAGCTCAGCAAGCCCTTCGACTCGGGCATGGGCCATGCCCATGCCGTGGAGATCGTGCGCGATCCGGCCTCGCCTGAGATGCCGCCCACCTTCGCCGCCGCCGCCGATCCGCGCTCAGAGGGCCTCGCCGCGGCGCTCTGAACTCGCGCCACCCGCCAGCCTCTGGCAGCGTGCGCCTCGGTATACTCACGATCGGCCGGTCGCGCCGCGCTCACACCTCCGCGACTGGCCACTCATCCGACGACCACCATGCCGCCTCCGGCGGCCGCCACGGAGCCGCCGACGCCGCGTGAGTTCGAACGTCAGCCAGAACTACCCCTACTCCAGCGAGACCGAGCCGCAGCGCGCGGCCGCCATCGAGGGTGCCCTCGGACGCTTCGACGGCCTGCGCGACAAGGTCGGGGCCGAGACCACGCCGCTCGGTCCGGTCGAGCCGGAGGATCACGGCGCACCGCCTCGATGGTGGGTCTGGGTCTGCCCCAAGGAGGACTACTCTGGCCGCCTGCACGTGGCCGGCTACGCCCTTGAACGGAAGGCGCTCTACACTGTCTGCGACACCTGCGGGTCGACCTTCCTGCGCTGAACGAAGGGCTCGCGCGGCTGGCGTGGGATGATGCACGCGCGGGACGCACCGCGAGCGGGTCGCCGCGGTCCGCTCCATCCAGGGTGATCGATGAACAAGACTCGCGGGGCGGCCGCCGGCCTGGCAGCCGCTGCTGCCTCCCTCGCCAGCGCTGAGCTACTGGCCGGCCTGTTGCCGGGAGCGCCGTCCCTGATCACTGCCGTGGGCACGTTGGTCATCGACCTCCAGCCGCCGGGCGGCAAGGAACTGGCCGTGGCCCTGTTCGGTGACGCCGACAAGCTGGCCCTGATCATCGGCGTGGCCATCGTGGCACTGGTCAGTGGTGCCGCCCTCGGTGTGGCCGCCACGCGCAACCAGACCCTGGCCGATCTCGGCTACCTCGCTTTCGGGGCACTCGCCCTGTACGCCGCGCTGCAGGATCCCCAGTCCACGGCGATGCTCGCCTTGCTGAGCACTGCCGTCGCCGTGGCCATGGCCGTGTTCGTCCTGCGCTGGCTCCTCTCACGGCCGAGTCATCGAGGAGTCCCGACCGAGGATGGGTATCGTCCAGCCTGGGATCCCATCGGGACCGGCAGCACAGCCACCGATCCACAGCGGCGCACATTCCTCCTCCGAGCCGGAGCCACGATGGCACTGGCCGCGGTCGGTGCGGTGCTGGGTCGCTACCTCATCGGACTGCGCGACATCCCGGTCAGCGCGGCGGTCCCCATCCCCGCCCCATCCCAGACCCTGGCGCCACCTCCGGCAACGGCCATGTTGGAGGTGCCCGGCATCACCCCCTTGATCGTGCCGAACGAGGAGTTCTACCGCATCGACGTCAGCCTGGTGGTGCCTACCATCAGCGCAGACACCTGGAGCGTGCGCGTTCACGGGATGGTCGACCAGGAGATCGAGCTGACGTACGCGCAGCTCCTGGCGATGCCGCTCGTCGACCGCTACGTGACCATCGCCTGCGTCTCCAACGAAGTCGGCGGCGACCTCGTG
>JALZLQ010000233.1 GCA_030858605.1 Chloroflexota bacterium | reverse complement strand
TCCCGGTCCTGGGCATCTGTTACGGGCTCCAGTTGATGGCCCATGAGCTGGGCGGTGAGGTGGTGCCATCGAGCCGCCGCGAGTACGGGCCTGCCACCGTCAGCCTCACCGAGGGCCACGGTCTGTTCGCGGGGATCGAGGGCGATCAGCCCGTCTGGATGAGCCATGGCGACTCGATCGCTCGACCACCCGATGGGTTCAGGCCAACGGCCCGGACCGCTTCGACCCCTTTCGCGGGCCTGGCGGACCCGGGCCGTGGCCTCTACGGCATCCAGTTCCATCCAGAGGTGGTCCACACGCCGCGCGGCCGCGACGTGCTGCGCAACTTCGTGCTCGGGATCGCAGGTATGAAGCCGGACTGGACGGCCAGCAACCTGATCGAGACGACGGTCGCCGCGGTCCGCGCGCAGGTCGGCGGCGGGCGGGTCATCTGCGCGCTGTCGGGCGGCGTGGACTCGGCCGTGGCGGCGACCCTGGTGCATCGCGCGGTGGGCGAGCAGCTCACCTGCATCTACGTCGACCACGGGCTCATGCGCAAGCGTGAGTCGGAGCTGCTGCGCGAGACATTCGCCCACAACTTCGGCATGGACCTGCTGATGGTCGATGCACCGGAACGCTTCCTGGCGCGACTAGCCGGTGTGACCGACCCCGAGGAGAAGCGCCGCATCATCGGCAACGAGTTCATCCGCGTCTTCGAGGAGGAGGCGAAGAACCTCGGCGAGATCGACTTCCTGACCCAGGGCACGCTCTACCCCGACGTCATCGAATCGAAGACCTCTGAGTCAAAGGCCGCTCACAAGATCAAGACACACCACAACGTGGGTGGCCTGCCTGCCGACCTGCGCTTCCAGCTCATAGAACCGCTGCGGCACCTCTTCAAGGACGAGGTACGCAAGGTGGGTCTGGAGCTCGGTCTGCCCGAGGCGCTGGTCATGCGACAGCCGTTCCCAGGGCCCGGGCTGGCCATCCGCATCATCGGCGAGGTCACCGCCGAGCGACTCGAGACCCTGCGCGAGGCCGACTGGATCGTCATCGATGAGATCAAGGCAGCTGGCCTGTACCGCTCGTTGTGGCAGAGCTTCGCCATCCTCACGCCGGTGCAGAGCGTGGGCGTGATGGGCGACGGCCGGACCTACGCCAACGTCGTGGCCATCCGGGCCGTGACCAGCGAGGATGGCATGACCGCCGACTGGGCCAAGCTGCCCTACGACGTGCTGGGCAGGATCAGCTCGCGCATCGTCAACGAGGTGCCCGGCGTGAACCGCGTGGTCTACGACATCAGCAGCAAGCCGCCGGCCACCATCGAATGGGAGTGACCGTGTCCGCAGCAGCGCCACGTTCAGGAGAGATTCCCAGTCCCGGACCGTCGTTCGTGCGCGAGGAGCGCGTCAGATTGCGCGGCCCGGATGGGTCGTTGGGCGCGGAGGTGGTGCTGGGCATGAGCGCGCCAAGCATCATGGACGACGGCTGGTGGCTGGCCACCCTGTGGGGCACCGATGGTGCGGGTATCATCGAGGCGACCGCCGTGGGACCACTGGCAGGCCCCCCGCCGGAGCAACCTGTGGCCATGCTGGGGCGGATCCTCGCCGGTGCACTGGCCGGTCTGCTCGACCAGGAGGACGGTCGTCAGCTGATTCGATTGCGCATGCTGCCCGCCGCGGACGAGAGCCGGCCCTGGCAGCGCCCACTGCTGCTCTGGCTGGCACTTCGCTGGGACCCCGTACGAGGAGCCGTGATGCGACCCAACGAGCTGGCGCGCGAGATCTTGCGAGCCTTCGCACGCTCGGTGGAGTCGGTCAATGCGCCTTCCTCAGGGGCCATCGTCCCATCTCCAGCCGCACCGGCATGACGGTCCTGGCACCCGGCGTCAGGACCATTCCGGTGCGGGGCTGGCGGGCGGGCATCTCGACGGCGTTCATGGTCACGCTGGGCCGGCCCTCCCTGTGGCTGCTGGGCGCGCTCGGGTTCGCCGGTCGCGGCGGCTTGCTCCTGCTGGTGCTGCCCATCATCACCATCCCCAGCCCGGTCGTGCTGAGCATCATCTTCCGCGGTCGCTTCGCCGCCACGGGCATCTCCTCCGAGCTGGAGGCGATGATCGCCCTGATCTTGGCGGGTCTGGTGGTGAGCGGCCTCCTCGTGGCTGCGTACGCAGACGTGGCTGCCTTCGAACGGCTGGTGGGCGACGCGGAGTCGGGCGAGCTGCGGGCCGGAGTGGAGCCACGTCCGCTGGCCAGCGGCGAGAGAAGGTGGCTGGTGCTGACGCTGGCGGCCATCCAGGCGGTGACGCTGATCCCCGCCTCCATCGCTGCGCTGGGACTGTACGCAGGGATGACGGGCCTGTTCATCGGTGAGATCACCGCCCCCAGCTCGCTGGAAGTGCCGCTCCTGCTGCGCGTGCTGGGTGCCGCGCGCGACCCATTGCTGGCGCTGATGCTGCTGCTCGTGCTGGCTGATCTGACGTACGCCCTCGCGTCGCGGGCAGTCCTGGCCCGACATTTCCGGGTGGGAGTGGCTCATCAGGCACGTTCCAGCGGCGTGTTGACCGCCACAATGCACGGCGCGGAACGCATGGTGACTCGACCGTCGCGAACCATGGCCACGGCGCTGCTGGCCTGGAGCGTGTCGCTGATCGTGATCGTTCCCATCGTCTGGGCCAGCCTCGTGGCGTGGGACGTGGTCCGCGCCGCATACCTTTCGCCGGCCGGCCTGCGCGAGCCGACGGTCCTCGCCGTCGCAGTACTGGTCAGCATCGGATTCGCCGCGATCTGGGTGGCCGGCGCGATCCTGGCCGGCTTCGCCTCCGCGGTCCGAGCCGCGCTGTGGAGTGCCGACGCGCTGCGCTGATACACTCGCCCCCGCGAAAGCGACGGCGGCCAGCCGTCGGCGCCACTTGGTTCGGGTGACAGGCGCCGAACCCCCCACATTCGAGGCAGCGTCCGGATGTTCGACGACATCTTCGGCACCATCGGGGCAGAGATCGGCAAGATCTTCGACAACCCCGCGGTGCGCTTCGGTCTCCAGATCATCGGCATCTACATCGTCTTCATCTGGTTGGCCACTGCATTCTGGGCCTACCGCGACATGAGCCAGCGAACGACGAACCCCATCGCGCCCTATCTCGCCGCGGCGATGATCATCGTCTTCACGCCCCTGCTCTTCCTCTTCGGAGTGGTCCTCTACCGCATCCTTCGGCCCGGTACCACGGTCGCGGAGGCCAACGAGCGTGCTCTCGCGGAGGAGGCCATGCTGGTGGAGATCGAGTCTCAGCCGCACTGCGCCAACTGCAGCCGCCAGGTACACGCCGACTGGATCATCTGCCCCACCTGCCGCAATCGGCTTCGTCGCGTCTGCCCCAACTGCAGCCGGTTGGTGGAACTCGACTGGTCGCTGTGCGCCTGGTGTGGGAAGGATTTCGAGCGGCCCGAGCTCCTCCGTGAGGTGGCCGTCCCACCGCCGGCCGGGCGACCGGTCGCTCAGCAGGCACTGCGCGAGCAGCGCGGCGACACCATCCCGGCCCTGCCATCGCGTGGGGCTGAGTCGTACGCGGAGCGGCCGGCACCGGGTCAGCCGGCCACCGGAGAGCGTTGACCGACCGATCGGACAGGCCCGGCGAGGGGGCGCGGGACGAGTGGGGCGTCCTGGCGCTCCCGGTCGACGAACCGCCGCCCGGAGGGGTGACCACAGAAGAAGGCCTGCGGCCCGAATCAGAGGACCCGCGCGCCGCCGGCCGGCCCGGTCCTCCGCCACCCGGGCCGCCAGGCGGCCGCACCTTTTCACTTGAAGGGCGCCCAGCGCCTTCGCTGTATCTCATCGGCTGGTTGGGATCTGCTGCGGGCCTGGCCGTGGTGGCAGCGGCGCTGCTCTCCGGCTCGCCGTCCGTGGCTCCGCTACTCGCACTTGTCGGCATCTTCGTCCTTGCCATCGGCCTGAGTGTCGCCGGTGGCTATCAACTGGTGGCGCGGGCCACCCGGCCAGCGCATGCCTACCAGGGCCCATCGCCTCTGATCCTCTTCGGGCTCGTGCTCTGTCTGAGCACTCTGTTCTCCGTAGTACCGGGGGTACTCGGCCTTCGGCCGGATGAGCCGGCCGGCTTCCTGGTCGCACTGGCGGTCGTGGCGCTCACCTACCTCCTGGTGGTCGCTCTGTTCGTGGTGCGCAGCGGCGCCCTGCGCTGGTCGGAGATGGGCTGGCTGGGCTGGCCGGTGGGCACTCGCTACGGCCCGCTCCGGCTGCTGGGAGACGTCGCCTACGCCGTCGCGCTGATGGTTCCGACGCTTCTCCTGGCGCTCATCCTGGGAGCCATCCTTTCGCAGCTACTGGGTGTGCTGCCGGCGCAGGTCCTGCCCGATGCCGCCACGAGCGGGGAGCGGATCCTGATCCTGATCGCCGCCGCCGTCCTGGCGCCCGTCGCGGAGGAGCTGTTCTTCCGCGGGTTCGCGCTGACCGCCTGGCTGCGCGACTTGGGTCCGAATCGGGCGCTCTTGCGCGCTTCGCTGCTCTTCGCCATCGTCCACATCGCCAACGTCGACGTGGAGCCGGGACAGGCCGGTGTCGGACTGGCGCAGGCCCTGATCCAGTTCTCCGTGATCCTGCCCGTGGGCGCGGTGCTCGGCCTGCTTTTCCTCCAGCGCGGGATGATCGCCGCTATCGCGGGCCACATGGCCTACAACGGCCTGGCCCTGGCGCTGTATCTGGCGGGACGGTCCGTGGCTGGCACCGGCTGACGCGCGAAAGCCGCAGGCAAGAGCCCGCGAAGGGCAGGTAGAGAGCGGCTTCGTACGATGCGCAGGCTCTCGGATCCGGACAGCGGGGAAATCGGCGGGCTCCGTCGTTCGGATCCGGGAGCGCCTGCATCCGGGCTCTACCAGGGAGGCGCATGGGACACGAATGGCAGACCAGGTGGCGAGTCGATCGGTTCGAGAGATGCCGCTCGCCGAACGGCCACGCGAGCGCCTGGTGGCGCGAGGTGCCGCCGGCCTGTCGGCTTCGGAGCTCATCGCTCTTGTCTGGGGGTCCGGTCGACCCGGCGCCTCCTCCATAGAGATGGCCTCAGAAGCGCTGGCAAGACTCGATGGGCTGGACGGACTCGCGAGAGCGTGCCCGCGGGAGCTGGAGGCGCTGGCCGGCATCGGGCCGGCACGAGCCGCGCGCCTGGCAGCTGCCTTCGAACTGGGTCGGCGCGCTCTGGCCGACTGGCCGGCCGGCCGATGGTCGATCCGATCGCCGCGCGACCTGGCCGATCGACTGGTCCTCCAGATGGGCCGGCTCGAGCGAGAGGAGCTCCGAGTGGTGTTGCTGACCGCCAAGAACTCCGTACTGGCCATCCCGACGGTCTATGTCGGCAACGTCTCGACCGCCCTGGTGCGCGTCGGCGAGCTATTTCGCGACGCGGTGAGGCAGCACGCGGCGGGACTGATCGTGGTGCACAACCATCCCTCCGGCGACCCTCAGCCCAGCCCCGACGACCTGCACCTGACGGCCGAGGCGGTGGCGGCCGGCCGGTTGCTGGACGTGGCCGTGCTGGACCACCTGATCATCGGCCACGATGCCTACGTGAGCCTGCGCGACCGAGGCATCCCCTTCGACCGACCCGGCGGCGGCAACTAGGTGCGGGCGGTGGTAGTAGCGGAACCCGCCGTGCGCCGGCGGCCCACAGAGTCCCTCCGTACCAGTGTCATCGGTACCGTGGCCGACTCATGCCTGCCCATCCGCGTCTGGTTCGTTTACCAGGTCGAGGTCGACGCCTGACCACCCGCCCCGTCGCGCGACCGGACCCGTCCGGACCGTGGCGTGTACGCGGGTATACTCGACCGGCTCCGCGGCCCCAAACGCGCCGCGGGTGTGCCCCATCCACCCACATGCCGATGACCGGTCCTCACCGCCGGTCGGTCGGCCCCCCGGAGCATCCGCTCCATCGAAGGATCCGCCCACCGTGCTCGACGCCTTCCTCGGCATGTTCTCCCGGGACATCGGAATCGATCTGGGTACCGCCAACACCCTGGTCCACGTCCGCGACCGCGGCATCGTCATCTCCGAGCCCAGCGTGGTGGCTATCGATTCGCGCACCAGGAAGGTGCTTGCCGTCGGGGCTGAGGCGAAGCGCATGGTGGGCCGCACTCCGGCCAGCATCATCGCCGTGCGGCCGCTGCGCGACGGGGTCATCAGCGACTTCGACGTGACCGAGCAGATGCTCAAGTACTTCGTGCACAAGGTGCACGACCGGGTCGGTCTCATCCCCCGGCCGCGAATGCTGCTGGGCATCCCATCCGGCGTTACCGAGGTCGAGAAGCGCGCCGTGCGTGATGCGGCACTCAATGCCGGCGCTCGTTGGGCTCGACTCATAGAGGAGCCCATGGCCGCGGCCATCGGTGCCGGCCTGCCCGTGGCTGAGCCGACGGGAAGCCTCATCGTGGACATCGGTGGTGGCACCACCGAGGTCGCCGTCATCAGCCTGGGGGGCATCGTGGTCAGTCGGAGCATCCGCATCGGCGGGGATGAGCTGGACGAGGAGATCATCGCCTACGGTCGGCGCGAGTACAACCTGCTGGTCGGCGAGCGGACGGCCGAGGAGATCAAGATCGCCATCGGCTCGGCCTACCCCGGCGCGCACGATGAGCAGCGCGTCACGCTGCGCGGCCGCGACCTGCTGACCGGCCTCCCGCGTGCCGTGGAGATCACCGCTGAGCAGGTCCGCGAAGCGCTCGAGATCTCGGTGCAACGACTGGTGGACACCATCAAGGACACCATCGAGGAGACGCCACCCGAGCTGGTGGCGGACATCATGGATCAGGGCATCGTTCTGGCCGGCGGCGGCGCGCTATTGCTGGGGCTGGACCGCCGCGTTGCGGAGGCCACGCAGATGCCCGTCCACGTCGCCGAGGACCCTCTCACCTGCGTGGCGCGCGGCACGGGCATGGTGCTCGAGGAACTCGACGTGATGGAGCGCACGCTGGTCACCGAGACGTACTCCCGCTCGCCTCGCTGAGGGCGAGTCTCGGCCAGCCATGGTCCAGAGTCGCGATTCCCGGACCACTCGCCGGCGGGCCATCGTCTATGCCCTCCTGGTGGCCTTGTGCCTGCTCCTGCTGGGGGCCAGCAGCACGCCACCGCTGCAGGAGCTTCGGCAGGGAGTGGGCTTCGCCCTGTCGCCCATCCAGTCTGCTCTGACAGGCGCCACGCGGTCCGTCACGTCCGTCTTCTCCGCGATAACCGAGATCGCGCAGTTGCGACGCGATAACCAGGCGCTGGCCACGCGGGTCCAGCAGCTGGTGGCAGAGACGCGACGCCTCGAGAGTGTCGCGGCCCAGAACCAGCAGCTCACCCGTCTGCTGGGCATCCGTGCCTCGCTCGACTACGACACGCTCGCAGCGGAGGTCATCGGCCGTCAGGTCTCTCCGAGCGAGCGCATCGCGGTCCTGGACCGGGGAACGGACGATGGTGTGGCGATCGGAGATCCAGTGCTGGCCGGCGAAGGAGCACTCGTCGGATCGGTGATGGAGGCTTCCTCGAACAGGAGCGTGGTCCTGCTGCTCAACGACACCCGCTCGGTGGTCATCGGCCTGGTCGAGAGCAGCCGGGCCACGGGCGAGGTGGATGGCCGACTCTCTGCCCCATTGGCGATGATCAACATCCCGTCCACGGACGAGGTCGTGGTCGGCGACAGCGTCGTTACCGCAGGCCTTGACCTCGGCCAGGAGATCCGCTCCCCGTTCCCACGCGGCCTGCTCATCGGCCGCGTGGTGGACGTGCGTACCGATCCCAACACGGTCGTCCAAACGGCGCTGCTGGAGCCGGCCGCCACGCTGGAGAAGCTGGAGTATGTCCTGGTCATCACCGACTTCGACTCGGTGCCGGCCGACGTGCCGGCAGCCAGCCCATCATCCGAGCCGAGCGCTGGTCCAGATCAGAGCGGGCAGCCATCGGGCGACCCATTTCCAGCGCCATAGAACAAACCTGTATAGGCCCTGGGCTGGTGTCGGGCGGACGACCGAAGCGTCGTGATGTGACACATCTGTAATGCGGACCGCCGTCGCCCTTGCCCTGCTTGACGCTAGCGCTACCGACACTCACCATCGGTCGCGTCAGTCAAGGGACGCGTTGGCGTTCACGTGGCCGCTTGGGAGGTAGAACGAATGATCGGTGAAATCATCGCGTGGCTCGTGCTCGGGGCCATCGCCGGCTATCTGGCCGGCATGCTCGTCAAGGGCGACGAGGGACTCGGCATCGTGGGCAAGATCGTCCTCGGGATCATCGGCGCCGTCGTCGGTGGGACGCTCTGGCGTCTGATCAGCGGCGAGGGCTTGGACTTCGGTGGCAGTAATGACATCAACCTGGTTTCGATCGTCGTCGCCGTCATCGGTGCCGTCATCGCCGTGGTCGTGTACGGGATGGTGACCGGCAACCGCCGCACCGGAAGCGGACCCATCTAGGCAGCAGTCGAGGCGCCCGGCAGTGCCGGGCGACAGATCTCAAGGATCAAGACGTCCACCCGCGCGGGGTGGGCGTCTTCTTCATGTCCCAGTCCCGCGTGGTGCGGTCCGGTGGGGACGACCCACCCGATGCGCGGCTCCAAGTGGCTAGCGGAATAGGACCATCGGGGCGTGGTAGACGCGCGACCCTGCGCCCAGTTTTACCGGTGAAGCCCAGCGGCGTGCCCCCAGGCACGTCTG
>JALZLQ010000029.1 GCA_030858605.1 Chloroflexota bacterium | reverse complement strand
CGCTGGGGGAGGAGGCGCGCAGCTTCATGGATGGCGGGTCGCTGGTTCCCGACGGTTTGACCGTGCGCATGATCGCCCATCGATTGGACGAGTCCGACGCTGCGGAGGGGGCCATCCTGGACGGCTTTCCGCGGACCCTGCCGCAGGCGCGCGCGCTTGATGACCTGCTCGCCGAACGCGGTTCCAGCGTGCGTGGGGCGCTATACATAGATGTCTCTCAGGATGAGCTCGTGCGCCGGCTCTCCGGGCGCTGGATCTGCCAGGGCGCGGAGCAGCATGTCTACCACGAGACCCTGCGGCCACCGGCGCAGCCCGGGATCTGCGACGTGGATGGCACGCAGCTCCACCAGCGTCCGGACGACCGGCCCGACACCATCCGCACCAGGCTCGAGCTGCAGCTGCCCCCCATGTACGAGGTGGTCGACCACTACGCCGACCGTGGCGTGCTGGTGGCCGTGCCCGGCGAGCAGCCGGTAGAGCATGTGACCAGCAGCCTGCTGCACGCCATCGACCGTGCCGCGGCTGGCCAGGCGACCACCTGATTGGCTGTCATGGAACGCCGCGTCACTCTCAAGAGCGCTGCGCAGATAGAGCGGATGGCGATCGCCGGGCGGCTGGTGTCAGGGGTCCTCGATCGGGTCGGCGAGGCTATCCGGCCAGGCGTCACGTCGCAGGAGCTCGATGCTCTTGCCGGCGAGCTCATCCGCTCGGCGGGTGCAACGCCATCCTTCGTTGGCGTGCCCGGGCATGGCGGACCGTACCGCCACACGCTCTGCGTCTCGATCGACGACGAGGTCGTTCATGGCGTGCCAGGACGGCGCGCCATCGCCGAGGGTCAGATCGTCTCGGTCGATGCCGGCGCCATCGTCGAGGGCTGGCACGGAGATGCGGCGCGCACCTGGATCGTGGGCCACGTACCGGACGAGGTGCGCGCCCTGGTGGAGGCGACCCAGCGGGCGATGTACGCCGGCATCGCCGCGGCCATCCCGGGAAACCACATCAGCGACATCTCCGCAGCGGTCGAGGATGTCGCCCTGGAAAGTGGTTACGGCGTCGTCCGCCAGTTCGTCGGCCATGGCATCGGCACCGAGATGCACGAGGAGCCTCAGGTCACGAACTTCCGCTCAGGTCAGCGCGGCCGGCGACTGGAGCCGGGTCTCTGCCTGGCCATCGAGCCGATGTTCACGCTGGGCGGTCATGAGGTCGACCTCAGGCCGGACGGCTGGACCGTGGTGACTCGCGATGGGCAGATCGCCGCCCACTGGGAGCACAGTATCGCCATTACCGACGACGGCCCGCGGATCCTCACCGAAGGTGCCCCAGATCCGCCGAATGAGGCATCGAGCGATTGAGACCCTTCAGCGGAGCCTGTCTCCATGGGTTGCCCTTCCGGCGTCCCTTCTGGTAGACTCTCCGTTCGCGCGCCGGGTGCGTCCCGGCGCCTTCAAGTGCCCGAGGGCTTTCGCCGCCGGAGCGCTATCTCACCTATCAGAACTTTAGGGGTCTGTCGCCGCCTGTGGCCAAGAAGGACGCGATCGAGGTCGAAGGCACGGTCATCGAACCGTTGCCCAACGCCATGTTCGCCATCGAACTGGAGAACAAACACCGCGTCCTGGCGCACATCAGCGGCAAGCTACGCATGAACTTCATCCGCATCCTGCCCGGCGATCGGGTCCGAGTCGAGCTTTCCCCATATGACCTCTCGAGAGGTCGCATCACCTACCGCCTCAAGTGATCGGACAGGAGTCATCGTGAAGGTCGGAGCGTCGGTCAAGACGCGCTGTGAACGCTGCAAGGTCATCCGGCGCCACGGCGTCGTGATGGTCATCTGTACCAATCCCAAGCACAAGCAGCGACAGGGCTAGGAGGAAAGGGTGGCACGCATCGTGGGCATCGATATCCCGCGCGAGAAGCGCGTCGAGATCGCTCTGACCTATGTCTTCGGAATCGGGCTGCCCACCAGCCAGAAGCTGCTGGCCCAGGCCAACGTCAACCCGGACACGCGCGTCCGGGACCTGACCGAGGAACAGGTCAACCGGTTGCGCGAGATCATCGATCGACGGTACAAGGTCGAGGGGGACCTGCGACGCGAGGTCGCCCTCAACATCAAGCGACTCCAGGAGATCGGTTCCTATCGTGGCCTTCGCCATCGGCGCAACCTGCCGTTGCGCGGCCAGCGCACCAAGACCAATGCACGCCAGCGACGCGGTCCCAAGCGGACCGTCGGCGTCCGACGCAAGAAGTAGACCCAGGGACAGGAGCGAGACCGCAGGATGGCCGAAAGGAAGCGCGCGCCGAAGACAAGGCGCCGGGAACGGAAGAATGTGCCGGTGGGACATGTCCACATCCAGGCCACGTTCAACAACACCCTCGTGACGATCACCGACACTTCGGGGGCCACCATCGCCTGGGGCAGCGCCGGCCTGGCCGGCTTCAAAGGTTCGCGGAAGAGCACGCCCTATGCCGCTGCGATGAGCGCGGATGGCGCCGCCAAGCGCGCGATGGAGCATGGCATGCGTCAGGTCGAGGTCTTCGTCAAAGGCCCCGGCGCCGGACGCGAGCAGGCCATCCGATCGCTCCAGGCGGCCGGTCTCGAGGTCAGCGCCATCACCGACGTCACGCCCATCCCGCACAACGGCTGCCGCCCGCCGAAGCGTCGTCGGGTCTAGGGCAGCGCGATGGCTCGATACAACGGTCCCGTTTCCCGCCTCTGCCGCCGCGAGGGCATGAAGCTCTACCTCAAGGGCGCCAAGTGCTACACCAAGAAATGTCCCTTCGAGCGGCGTCCCACGCCGCCCGGCCAGCACGGCATCCGGCGTCGCAAGATGTCGGAGTATGGCGTGCAGCTGCGTGAGAAGCAAAAGGTGCGTCGCGTCTACGGCGTGCTGGAGCGCCAGTTCAAGCACTACTTCGAAACTGCCGAATCACGTTCCGGCGTTACTGGCGAGAACCTCCTGCGGCTGCTCGAGACGCGCCTTGACAACGTCGTCTTCCGGATGGGATTTGCCTCCAGCCGCGCCCAGGCGCGTCAGCTCGTGACCCATGGCCACTTCGCCGTCAACGGCCGTGCCACCAACGTGCCCTCCTATCGCATTCGCGAGGGAGACAAGGTGGACGTGCGCGACGGCAGCCGCAAGGGCGAGTACTTCAAGAACGTGACGGACTCCCTGCGCGGCGCACAGCGTCCCGACTGGCTGACCGTCGACGCTGACAAGCTTTCCGGGAGCGTCACCGCGCTGCCCGCCCGCGACCAGATGCCGCTCGAGCTCAACGAGCAGCTGGTGGTCGAGTACTACTCGAGGTAGACGTCCCCGATGATCGAACTGGAAGATCCACAGATCGAGCCCGTCGAAGAACTCGACACGTACGGCAAGTACGAGGCCAGTCCGCTGCCGGCTGGCTACGGCACCACCCTGGGGAACGCGTTGCGACGCGTGCTGCTCTCGTCGCTCGAGGGCGCCGCGGTCACCTCCATCCAGGTACGCGACGTCTACCACGAGTTCAGCAGCCTGCCCGGCGTCAAGGAGGACGTGACTGCCATCGTCCTCAACATCAAGAAGCTGCGCCTCAAGAGCTACGCCAGTCACCCCGTCCAGTTGAAGCTGGTCAAGTCGGGCGCCGGTGCCGTGACCGCGGCGGACATCATGGAGAACGGCGAGGTCGAGGTGGTCAACCCCGAGCAGCCGCTCATGACCCTGGACTCCGATGACGTGACCATCGAGATGGACCTGACGGTCGAGCGGGGCGTCGGCTACCTGGCCGCCGAGCGCTCCGATCAGCTGCCCATCGGCGTGATCCCGGTGGACGCCATCTTCACGCCCGTGCGCAAGGTCAATTACCAAGTGGAGAACACTCGCGTCGGGCAGATGACCAACTACGACAAGTTGACCCTCGAGATCGAGACCGACGGTACGCTGCCGCCTGAGGAGGCGCTCTCCCGCGCAGCCGAGATCCTGGTCGCCCAGTTCAGCCTCTTTACCTCGACCGGCAAGGCGCTGGTAGGTTTGGAGCGCACCATGAATGGATCCACTTCGCTGCCCGCCAACATGCTGGACATGCCCATCGAGGAGCTGGATCTCCCGATGCGTGCATACAACTCTCTCAAGCGCAACAACATCGTGAAGGTCGGCCAGCTCCTGCACCTGCAGGATGAGGATCTGCTCCGGATGCGCAACTTCGGCAAGAAGTCGCTGGACGAGATGAAGGAGCGACTCCGGATGCGCGGATTCCTGCCGCCCGAGGAGGAAGGCGCCGCCACCTATGAGAATGAGGACCCGGGCACCTTCGACGACGATGAGGACGAGGACGGCTGAGCATGGCCCACCGTATCGATGGTCGCAAGCTCGGCCGCAAGACCGCGCCGCGCAAGGCCCTCTATCGCAACCTCATCGTGGCGGTCATCCGCTATGAGCAGATCCGCACGACCGAAGCCAAGGCCAAGGAGGTCCGCGGCCAGGTCGAGCGCATGATCACCCTGGCCAAGGAGGGATCACTCACCTCGCGGCGGCGCATCATCTCGGAGATGCCCAACGAGCCGCTCGTGATAGACAAGCTTATGAACGAGATCGCCGCCCGGTACGGTGACCGTACCTCGGGCTTCACCCGGGTGGTGCGCCTCGGCCCTCGGGCCGGTGACGCAGCACCGATCGTCCAGCTCGAGCTCGTCTGAGCAAGAGTCAAGTAGTCGCCCGAGAGGGCGGCCCCGTGCGGTACCGCGCGCGGGTCGAATACGACGGCACGGGACTCAGTGGCTTCCAGCTTCAGCGTGAAGGCCGGACCGTCCAGGGAGAACTCGAAGCGGCCCTCGCCCGCCTTTCTGGCGGTCGACGCGTTCGGGTCGACGGGGCTGGCCGGACCGACGCCGGGGTCCACGCCAGCGGGCAGGTCATCGCCTTCACGTATCAGGGGCGCCTCCCTCGGGAGGAGCTCTGGCAGGCGTTGGATGCATTGCTCCCGCGGGACGTCGCCGTGGGGCCGCTGGTCCGCGTGGATGCGGGCTTCCAGCCTCGCTTCGCCGCCCGGCGACGTGAGTACCGGTACACCATCCGGACCGGACCGCGCAGCCCCATGCACGAGCGTTTCGCGCTCGGAGTCGGCGGGCCGCTGGATCTGGAGGCGATGGAGGCAGGAGCTCGACTGCTCGTGGGGCGGCACGACTTCTCCGCCTTCGGCGGATGGCATAGACAACCGATTCGGACCCTTCACCGGGTGCGGATCCGCAGGATCGGGAAGACGATCACGATCGACGTGGTCGGGGACGCGTTCTTGCGCCAGATGGTACGGAGCATCGTGGCTGCCCTGCTGCGCATCGGGCGTGGTGAGGCGACTGCGGAGGACATCGCGGTCGCATTGCGATCGCGGCAACGGGCCTTCGCCGGAGCGATCGCCCCGCCGCAAGGCCTGAGCCTGCGGAGGGTGCGGTTCGGTACGGCGTCCGGCAGAAGGAACACGACGGATGATGGTGACCAAGACATACAGCCCGAAGATGAGTGAGATCGAGCGCCGCTGGTTCGTGGTGGACGCTGAGGGGAAGACCCTGGGCCGTCTGGCATCGCGCGTCGCGCAGGTCCTGGCCGGCAAACATAAGCCCGGCTATGCCACGCACATGGACACCGGCGACCACGTGGTCGTGTTGAACGCTGGCAAGATCTCTGTCTCCCGCGACAAGCGCGAGACGAAGGTCTACGCTCGCCACAGCGGCTACCCCGGCGGCTTTCGCCAGGAAACGCTTGGCGACCTTCTCGCGCGTCGCCCGGAAGAGGTCATCCGCCGCGCTGTCAAGGGCATGCTGCCCCGCAACACGCTGGGTGTCCAGCAGTTGCGCAAGCTCAAGATCTACGCGGGCTCCGAGCACCCGCACGAGGCGCAGCGGCCGGAGCCGTTGCCGGAAACGGGAGCGTTGGTCCGATGATCACGAGTGCCTTCTTCTACGGCACGGGCCGTCGCAAGACAAGCATCGCGCGCGTCCGCCTGATGGCTGGTGAGGGCGAGGTCGTGGTCAACGGCCGGACGCTCGAGGATCACTTCGGGAATGCCGTCAACCTGGGCGAGATACTGATGCCGTTCCGCGTGACCGGCACCGAGGGTCGCTTCAACGCTATGGTCAAGGTGGAGGGGGGCGGATATCAAGGACAGGCTGGTGCCATCCGCCATGGCATCGCTCGGGCGCTCCTCCAGTCGGATCCGGAGGCGGCACGTGTGCCGCTCCGACAGTCGGGCTATCTGACGCGCGATCCGCGGATGAAGGAGCGCAAGAAGTTCGGACTCAAGCGAGCCCGCAAGGCGCCTCAGTACACCAAGCGCTGATGGCCCGGGAGGCTCATGGCCTCCTCTCAGTCGCTGGCCGTCGCGTCCTGCTGCGGCATGGTTGAGCGACCCGCTATTCGAGCGATACAAGGATGCCCTCAAGCAGGGGCACCTGGCGCTCCTGCGCGGCAAGCCGAAGGAGGCGCTGCAGCGCTACACGGAGGCCGCCGCGCTGGCCGATCACCGTGCCCTGCCGTATCTCAGCATGGGCTCCGGACCTTGACCCCCGTCTAGGCCAGCATCGCCGATGGCGGAGTCGTGGCCGGCGGCTGACCGACTCGGAGCGGCGGCCCAGGCCCCTTCCTCGTGCTACGATCGGACCGTGATCGACCAGCTGCGTGACCTGGTCGAGGGAGTCGCGATCGAGCCCATCGCGCTCTTCGACATCGGCCTGACCGCCCTCCTCATCTACGGACTGTTCAGCCTCATCCAGGGTACGCGCGCGGTACGGCTCGTCGTCGGCGCCA
>JALZLQ010000268.1 GCA_030858605.1 Chloroflexota bacterium | reverse complement strand
CCGACGGGGCAACCCTCCTGGCATTCGATGTTGCATTGCAGCCAGGAAGCGTTGACAGGCTGAACGAGGAATTCCTGGTTGGGGTCGATGGCCAAGTGGGGTCTACGCCTCTCGCTGGGGGAGCGTCGCGGCTCGTGTCCGCCACCGAGTACGAATCTACCATCGGACCACTCCCTGCGCAGTCGCATCCGCGTCCGAAACTGTTGGCCAGCACCGCCAGCTGACGAGCCACCGGCCACGGACGGCTACAGGGCCCGCGATCTCAGGGCAACTCGACCACGCGGAAGGCCTCGGCGGCCTGCGTGCCGATGAGCGCGCCCGCTTCGAGGGCCCACTCGCGCACACGTGACTCCAGTTCGGCGGGCTCCTTGATCTGGCTCTGGTGGGCGTGCAGTGCCGCTATCCGAGCGTCAAGGCTGGCGGTGGTATCGACCCAGGCGTTGGCCTTGTCGGTCCAGAAGAGATAGAGCCAGCGCACCACGTGCTTCTCCAGGCCTTCATCGATGGCCAGATGGGGAAAGGCCATCGGGTTTCGGGCGGCCGGATAGACCGCATCCAGGGTCGCCATGGCCGCCGCGCGGTGGTCGGTGTGCTGGATGTACCCGTCGTCGTGGATGAGCACCGTGGGGTCCATGGTCAGGACGGCGTCGGGCCGGAAGGT
The DNA here is from genome assembly GCA_030858605.1 of Chloroflexota bacterium. Taxonomy (GTDB): domain Bacteria; phylum Chloroflexota; class Limnocylindria; order Limnocylindrales; family CSP1-4; genus Palsa-1032. The sequence goes on along the minus strand of JALZLQ010000268.1, from coordinate 1,568 downwards.
GCGGATGAGACGCACCAATTGCTCGCGCAGCGCAAGGTCGTTCTGAAGCGCTCCATCGGGACGGTGCAGGAAGGTCACCTGCTGGTAGCCCACGACCTCCGCAGCGGCGCGCTGTTCGCGTTCGCGGAGGCGCGCCAGCTCGAGCGGGTCCGTGCGGGCATCCTCGCCTCCGGCGTCGCCGCTGGTGCAGCAGACCAGCTCCGCCACGGAGCCCGCGCGCACCCAACCAGCGACCGTGGCAGCCGGCCCGAAGTCCGCGTCGTCGGGATGCGCGACGATGACCATGACGCGCTCGGGACGGCGCTCATCCGGCTGATGTGGAGAGACGTCGGGAGATGGAGCGGACGGCGGATCGGACATTTCGATGGGGTCCGCCTGGGAGTCCTGGAGTGCGTCGTCCTGACTTGCCTTCACGGTCGAAATTGTCCCCTTGCACAGCGTCTGCGGCGATGTATGCTTCGGCTGGGACATCGCTCGTCTCCCCCCACGAGCGATGTCTCCTTTTTGAGTCCTCGTTCAGGTCGTTACGCGTGCCTCTGAGAGCGCTGCCAGGACCTCGGCGGCGTGTCGCTCCGGATCGACCTTGGGCCACACGCGGGCCAGCCGCCCGGACGGATCGACCAGGAAGCTGGCGCGCTGCACGCCCCAGTAGGTCCTGCCGTAGTTGGTCTTCTGGACCCACGCCCCATACCTCTCGGCGACGAGATGGTCCTCGTCAGCCAGCAGCGTAAAGGGCAGGCCGTACTTGGCCTTGAAGGCCGCCTTGCTGCGACTCCCCAGGATGCTGATGCCCCACGTCCGGGCATCCAGCGCCTGCATCTCCGGGTCCGTGTCGCGTAGCGCACAGGCCTCCTTAATGCAGCCTGACGTGTCGTCCTTGGGATAGAAGAAGAGCAACAGCCAGTGACCGCGCTCCGCCGAGAGGGTACGTTGCTGGCCGGCGTCGTCGGGGAGTGTGAAGTCGGGTGCCTCATCCCCTACCTGGGGCATGGGACGAGGGATCGGTTCATCGGTCATGGCCGCAGGTTAGCGCGATATCCGCAACGTCGGTCGCTGTATGCGACCAGCGTGTCTAGCACTTCGCCGCCCGGTCATCCCTAGCCCGGAAGGACGACCACACCGCCAGGCTCGACGCGAAGGCGGAGCCGGTCACCGGGCGCCGGCAAGGGATCCCAGCGCGCCTCGACGTCCAGAGGGGGAGCGCCTTCGACGGCCAGTTCGAGCCGGACGTGATCGCCCCGGAAGAGACGGGCGGTCACCAGTCCGCGGACGGTGCCCTCCGGATCCGGGGCGAAGGCCGTGGTGCGCAATACGACGCGGTACTCGCCATCCGGCACCGAACCGTCCACCGGCACCGATCCCCAAGGAGTCGCGGCCCGCCCATCGCGGATAAGGGCTGGAGACACATTTCGGAAGCCGAGGAACCGCGCGACCCACTCGCTGAGCGGCTGCGCCCAGAGCCGATCGGGCGCGCCATCGGCAACGACCCTGCCCTCGCGCAGGATGATGGTGCGATCAGCGATGCCCAGCGCCTCCTCCTGATCGTGGGTCACGTAGATGGCGCTGGC
>JALZLQ010000265.1 GCA_030858605.1 Chloroflexota bacterium | reverse complement strand
CTCGCGCCGGATCTGGTGCCGCCGGGCTGGACCGAGACCGTGGCCGAGGCCTGCCGGCGCCGAGTGATGGTCGAGGGCAGCACCGCGGCACGTGCCACCGGCGCCTGGTCCGCGGCCGACGGATGTTGGCTGCCGCTCGCCAACGACGAGCGTCCGACCGCCTAGAGACGCACGGCGGGCGGCCGGTCGCGGTCGAACATGTGCACGGTGTCTACGAAGCGGACCTGCTTGGACTGGTAGCCCATCACCAGGGAGTGGGTACGTGCGCCGCCACCGAAGAAGCGCACGCCCTGCAGCAGGTCGCCCTCGGTCACGCCCGTGGCGGCAAAGACGAGCGAATCCCCCGGCGCCAGATCGGCCGTGCTGTAGACCTGCTCCTCGTCCGTGCTGGTGCCCATCGCCTCGGCCCGTATGCGCTCCTCATCCGAGCGGAAGCGGAGCCGGGCCTGGATCTCCCCGCCCAGGCAGCGCAGCGCGGCAGCCGTGATGACCCCTTCCGGCGCTCCGCCGATGCCCATCACGGCGTGCACTCCGGTGCCCGAGACGGCACAGCTGATGGCTGCCGACAGGTCACCGTCCGAGATGAGCTTGATGCGCGCGCCCGAGGCGCGGACCTCCGCGATGAGCGACTCGTGGCGGGGCCGATCCAGGATGACCACGGTGATGTCCGCATTCTTGCGTCCCAGGGCAGTGGCGATGCGGTCCACGTTCTCGCCGGGGCTGAGGCGGATGTCCACATGCCCGGCCGCGATGGGACCCACGCAGAGCTTTTGCATGTATGTGTCGGGCGCGTTCAGGAGGCCGCCCTTCTCGCTCGCGGCGAGGACCGTGATGGCGTTGGTCTGGCCCAGCGCCACGAGATTCGTGCCTTCCAGCGGGTCGACTGCGATGTCGATGGCGGGGTGGTCGTCATGTCCGACACCGACCGGTTCGCCGATCCACAGCATGGGCGCCTCGTCCCGTTCGCCCTCCCCGATGACGATGGTGCCGCGCATCTCGACCTCGTCCATGGTGCGCCGCATGGCCTCCGTGGCGGCCTGGTCGGCGCCGTGGCGATCACCGCGACCCATGAACCGCGCCGAGGAGATGGCTGCTGCCTCCGTGACGCGGACCATCTCCAGCGCGAGCAGCGTTTCCATGGTCGCCTCCGTGGGTCGGGCGCGGCCGGCGCGTCCGGGGATGGATCGGATCTAATGGCGGAAGTGTCGTCTCCCGGTGAAGACCATGGCCATGTGGTGTCGGTCGGCGATCTCGATGGCCATGCCGTCCCGCACGGAACCGCCGGGCTGGATGATGGCCGTGACGCCGCGCTCAGCGGCAAGTTGGATGGCATCGGCGAAGGGGAAGTAGGCGTCCGAGGCGAGACAGCTCATGGCGGCCCGCTCGGCCGCTCGGTGAAGCGCGATCTCCACTGCCACCAGACGGCTGGCCTGCCCTGCACCCACGCCCACCAGCGCGCCACCGCGCGCGAGTACCACGGCGTTGGAGGTGACATGGCGCACGGCGCGCCAGGCGAAGAGCAGATCGTTGAGCTCCTCCAGCGTGGGCCGTCGCTTGGTCACCACGTGGAGCTGGGACCGGTCGATCTCCAGCCGGTCGAGGGTCTCCACCAGCAGGCCACCCTCCACGCGGAGGAAGTCGAGGTTGGCGATGCCGTAGTCGGCCATGCCGCCGGAGGGAGTATCTGGCACGGAGATGACCGCCAGATCGTTCTTGCGGCGGAACATGGCGCGGGCATCATCGGTATAACCCGGCGCCGCGACCGCCTCGTACTCGTTGCGGCTGATCTCCGCGGCAGTCTCCTCATCCAGGCGCCGGTTGACCCCGACGACTGCCCCGTAGGCGCTCACCGGATCGGTCTGGAGTGCCCGCCGATAGGCCTCCGCCAGCGTATCGTGAGAGGCCAGCCCAACAGGGTTGCCGCGTTTCACGATGCAGACCGTGGGCACCGTGTAGTCGGCCGCGATGCGAAAGGCGGCGTCAAGGTCGACCAGGTCGTTGAAGGACGGATCGTCGCCCTGCAATTGGGTGGCGTCGGCCAGCGAACGCGTGCGGTGCGTCGTCTCGCGATAGAAGGCCGCCCGCTGATGGGGGTTCTCGCCATAGGGCAGGTCGCGCATCTTCTCCAGCACCACCGTGAGGCGCGCCGGAAAGCGGACGTTGCTGATGTGGTGGAGGTACGCCGCCACCTGCGCGTGGTAGGAGGCCACGTTGGCGAAGGCCTCCGCGGCCAGGCGTTGGCGGGTCTCCGCGGAGACCTGGCTCAGCTCGCGGATCTCTTCCACCACCGGCCCGTAGGAGCCGGGATCGCACACGGCGGCCACGCCGGCATAGTTGCGCGCCGCCGCGGAGAGCAGCGCCACGCCTCCCACATCGATCATCTCGATGGCCTCGTCGATGGGCACCACGCCAGAGCCGACCTGTGGCGCGAAGGGCTTGACGTTGACCACCACCAAGTCCAGCAGGCCTATGCCCTGTGCGGCCAGCTCTTCGAGGTCGGCCGGCACATGACGTCGGGCCAGGATGCCGGCGTAGACAGTGGGATGGAAGGTCTTGACCTGCCCGCCGATCAGTGGTGGCGCGGAGGTCAGCTCGCTGATGGAGGCGACCTCGACTCCTTCCGCGGCCAGGGTCGCGCGGGTGCCGTCGGTGGCGAAGATCTCCACCCCCAGTTCGAGCAGGTCGCGTGCCAGGGAGCCGATCCCATCACGATTCGCGACCGAGAGCAGGGCTCGCAAGCCGTGTCCTCCATCCCTCGGTCCGCAGCGGCTCGTCCTGGGCAGGACGTCTGGCGGGAGCGGCGAGTATAGCAAGGGTCCCGACGCGGCCCCGGAGGGATGTCGTTGGCCGGACTGCTATCCTCCGGCCACCCTCAGCGCGTGCCTGGGCGCGCGGCAAGCCGGCTGGTATGCACCGCCGTCAGATGGAGAAGATGGTTTGAAGCTGATGCCCTGGGAGTACCTGCTCGGACCGTCATTCGTGGACGAGGCCAACGGCTTCCCCGACCTTGCCCTTCCGCTGGTCGTCGCCGCAGGCGTCTTCCTAGCGCTCCAGGTGCTTCTCTACAACGTCCAGACGCGGCGTCTGCATCGCCACTTCCCGCTGGTCAACCTGCAGGAGTGGCTGCTCTGGACGGGCCTGGCAACCTTCTCGCTGGTGCTCATCTCGTGGATCTTCCGCTTCTACTTCATCTTCCCTTTGACTGCACTGCTGGTAGGCATCGGAGCGTATCTGTGGATCCGCTTCAGGAAGTTCCCGCCCCTCATCGAGGCCTATAACCAGCAACTCCGTCGTGCGCGCTTCTATTCACAGCAGAAGCACAAGCACCCTGAGCAGACCATCCGCCCGAAGCGCTCCGACCGTTCGCGCCGCCGGCGTCGCCGCTAACGTTCCAGTTCAGCAGCCAGCCATGGAGATACGCCGATTCGGGCCCGGACACAGGCGGGCCGAGGGGCCGCCAGGCACCACCGGCATGACCGGCCAGGTCATCCACTCCGATGAGCGCGGCGTCATCTCCGAACTGGCCTTCTCG
>JALZLQ010000249.1 GCA_030858605.1 Chloroflexota bacterium | reverse complement strand
TGGATCACGAAGCGGAAGCCGAACCGTGCCTCGTACGCCGCGTTGAGTCCCTCCAGGTCGATGACCAGCTGCTGCCGGGATGCTTCTTCATCGGCGGTGCCGGCCAGCCCCCGAGTCACGCGGCCGTGGTCGCGGCTCGGGTCGCGCTCGTAGCCCTGTTCACGGAAGGACAGCGCGGAGACGGACGCGGCCGGCGCGCCGATCCGTGGATGGGCATCCAGCAGTGAGATCTGCTCGGGCTCTGGCATGGAGAGGGCGACTACCAGGGCCCGCTCGAGCAGGGCCGGGTAGGAACCGAAGGGTCGATCCAGGGCCAGTCGGGCGACGAACTCCGGCGCGCCTTCGAAGAGCGGCGCCAGCTCCTGGACGAACGCGTCGGCGCCAAGCTCATCAAGCTCCGCGATGGGCGGCATCGTGGATCCCTCGGCCACCTCAGCTCCCGCGATACGTGGTCATGGCGTAGGGCGCCAGGAGCAGCGGCACGTGGTGATTCCGTGTGGCGTCGTCGACGTGGATCCCCAGCGTCACGGACTCGAAGAAGTCGCTGCCGTGCCCGCGCAGGTCGAAGTACAGCCGGTAGTCGCCCGCGATCAGCTCGCCACGGAGGAGCGACCGGATCCGCCCGTCCGCGTCAGTGACGCCGTGTCCGGCCGGAACCTCGGCGCCGTCGTCGACCAGGCGCACCAGCCGGACCTTGACGCCTGGGCGAGGCAGACCGGCCTGCGTGTCCAGCACGTGCGTCGAGACCGTCGGTGCGTCGGTCGTGGCCGTCCGCTCAGGACGAGTTTCACTCCTGGCCATCGTCTGGGGCCTCCTCCGCCGACACCCTCGGCTATCCTGCCGGCCATGGGCGATCTGAGCATCCTCGTCGGCGACCTCCACTTTACCGCTCGCTGGGAGAGCGATGCGCCGCGCACGGTGGCGCGGATCCGCGAGATGCTGCCTATGCGCAACAAGCTCATCCACTGTCGCTGGAGCGGCGAGGGCTGCTGGATCCCATTCGGTGACATCGATCTGCGCACGGGTTGGGAGAAGCACACCAGCCATCCCGCACCCGGCGACCTGATCGTTTACCCGGGCGGCTTCTCCGAGTGCGAGATCCTGCTGGCTTACGGCGGCGTGGCCTTCAGCTCCAAGCTGGGTCAGTTGGCCGGCAACCACTTCGCGACCATCGTGGCAGGGCGAGAGCAACTGCCCGAGATGGGACGCCGCGTCCTGTGGCAGGGTGCGCAGGACATCACCATCGAGGAGCGCTAGAGGGCGCGGGTTTCCCCGCCCTCGCCCTTTTCTTGGGACGGCGAAGCGTCGCCACGGGCTCTGAGACTGCCCCACGGCCCTTGTAGGCCACGATTCCAGCCAGGTCTACATGTGGGGGTCACGCAAGGCACAAGCGCCAGAGGTAACCCGCCGTCGGGCGCTCGCCACTCCGCCTGGACCGCCCGACAAGCGTGGCTCGAGCGTGCTGGTGCCCCCGCGGCGCCTCCTGGGGCCCTTCCGGGTGCCCGGTGACGAACCTTGAGTCCTCCTAGGCGTGGATATGCCAATGTGGCTTACATCGGCCGCGTCTAGGTCGAAGGTGTCCGCGGTCATGGCGAACGCCAGCGAGACACGATGGACGAGTCCGTAGGGAGGTGGCGATGACTGACCGTGCAGCCTTCGACCTCCTGATCCGCGGCGGCACCGTGGTCACTGCGGGCGGGAGCTGGCGGGCCGACGTGGCGGTCGATCCAAGCGGCAGGATCGTCGCGGTCGAGCCGGAGATCGCCGCCTCAGCCAGGCGAGAGGTCGACGCCACCGGTCTGCTGGTCCTGCCGGGTGTCATAGACGTGCACACTCACACGCGCATCGCCAGCGACGCGGAGCCCGACCGATTCTTCCAGGACTCCGTGGCGGCGGCCTTTGGCGGCACGACCACCGTCCTCGCCTTCAACAACCCCGGGACTGGCATCAGCGAGGCAGCCCAGGGCCGCTTGCGCGACGGGATCGACGAATGGCTCGATCGCACGGCCGGCGACTCGGCCATCGACTACGGCCTGAGCGCCGTGATCACCGCTCAGCAGGAAGACCCGGCAGCGGACCTCCCGGCCGCCGTGGAGGCCGGGATCCCGACCTTCAAGGCTTTCATGGTCTACGACTTCGGCGTCGATGAGGCGACTCTGCGGCGCCTTCTGGAGGCGACGCGCGACAACGGCGCGCTGCTTCAGGTGCACTGCGAAGACCGCGCGATGCTGGAAGCGGGCATTCGTGGACAACTGGACCAGGGACACACGGCGCCTGCCTTCCACGCCGTTTCGAGGCCCCCGGTCTGCGAGGGAGCGGGCACGGCCCGGGGCCTGGAGGTCGCCCGGGAGATCGGCGCACCGATCTACGCGGTCCACGTCTCCTGCGCCGAGGCACTGGCACCCATCGTCGCGGCCAAGCAAGCCGGCAGACCAGTGTTCGCTGAGACGTGTCCGCACTACCTGGCGCTGGACGCGTCCCGCTACGCGCTGCCCGACGAGGACGCCATCCGCTGCGTGATCTCGCCGCCGCTTCGGGACCCGGCCAACGTGGACGCGCTTTGGACGGCGCTGGCTGACGGCACCCTCGACCTGGTGGCCACGGACCACGTGCCCGACCGACTTGCGCTGGAGAAGCGCTACTCAGGGCAGTCTTTCCCGGAGATAAGCAACGGCGCGCCGGGCATCGAGACGCTGCTGGCGGTGGTATATGGAATGGGCGTGACGCGAGGCCGCATCACGGTCGAACGGATGGTGGACCTGCTATCGACCACCCCGGCCCGGCTGTTCGGTCTTGACCGGAAGGGCTCCGTACAGGTCGGGGGCGATGCCGATCTGGTGCTCTTCGACCCGGTCGCTCAGCGCACGCTCCGCGCAGAGGATCTGCACCACACCAGCGACTACACGCCCTACGAGGGCATGCAGTTGAGCGGGGCGGTGCGCGACGTATTCGTTCGCGGCCAAGACGTCATCCGAGACGATACGTTCGTCGGTCGCCGCGATCTCGGCCACTTCCAGGAGCGCCGCCTCGACTGGCGAGACGATCCTACCGAACCGAGAGCGGGTCGCGGAACCGGAGGCCGGGGAAGCGAGCAAAGTCGCGGTCGGTCGTGAATAGAGTCGCTCCGTGCTCGACAGCGAGGGCTGCGAGATGGGCGTCCATGATCAAAGGGCCTCGCGCCTGGCCGGCGTCCGCCACTCTTGCGAGCACGACCCAATGACGGCCGCTAGGTTCCGTGAGGGCGACGTTCGGCAGTCGCAGCCATCCCTCAACAAGATCGATCGCCGTTCCGACGGGTAGCGGGCGTTCGAATACCGCCGGGCTCGTCCCGATCCGGATGAAGGCCATCAGGGTGACCAGCGCGAACCCTACCTGCTCGTCACTATCCAGCGTCGCTTCCAGCCAGGTTCGCGCTACCTCATGGCGAGGACTCCGTGAGTCGTACGCGTAGAGAAGGAGGTTCGCGTCCACGAGGATCACCGTCGGTGCGGACCCTCAAGCTGATCGATCAGCCCCTCGATATCGTCGAGCTCGATGCCGGGCTTGAGTCCCAGGTCCAGAGGTTCGACCTTGAACAACGCACCGCGACCGGCCGGACGCTCCTTTCGCTCAAGTCCGACTCTCAGGGCTTCGTTCACGATCGCTTTGAACGGTCGACCCGTGCGGCGCGCCTCATCGCGCAGACGGTCGGCGACATCCTCCTCAAGAGTCAGAGTGGTGCGCTGTCCCATAGATTGATGCTACCACTCGACGCATCATGATGCCACGATCGGGCGCCGAAACTTTGGAGTCCCGGTCATGGTCGCTGCTGCCTATGTCGGTGGGGGCGGGCGGGGCGGAGACCTACCTGAATTGACGACCGCGCTATGAGACCCGAAGCAGCAGCGCCGCTGACATGGGCGGCAACCGCAGCACCTCGTCCTCCAGTACCACGTCGGCCGCCGATGCCAGAGCGACGCTCCAGGGCGGGGCGCCATCCAGCCGGACCACTCGCTCCTCATCGGACATGTTGAAAGCGACCCGCGAGCCTGGGCGGGCCACCACCAGCCAGCGCGCCTCTTCGTCGTAGGTCGCCTCGGCCGTCGGGCCGGCCCAGAGCGCCGGCGACTCCCGCCGCAGCCGGATCAGCGACCCGTGCCACTCCAGCAGTGCGGCGTGCGGATCCTTTTCACGCTCGTCCCAGTCCAGGCGAGAGCGCTCGAAGGTGGCCAGGTCCTGCGGGTCGGGCACCTGGTCCGCCGCCCAGCCGAAGGACTCGAACTCGTGCGTCCGCCCCTGGCTGACGGCCGCCGCCAGTTCCGGGTCCTGGTGGTCGGTGAAGTATTGGAAGGGCGTGGAGGCGCCCCACTCCTCGCCCTGGAAAAGCATCGGTACGAATGGGCCGGCCAGCACCAGGGCCGCAGCCACCTTCGAGGCATCCACAGACATCAGCGCGCTCGATCTCTCACCCACGGCCCGGTTGCCGATCTGGTCGTGGTTCTGGAGATAGCCCAGGAAGCGAGTCCGCGGCAAGCCCTCCACCGACCGCCCGTGGATCCGGCCCCGAAACGGCGAGTGTCGACCGGCGTAGGCGTAGACATCCTCCAAGGCTCGTGCCAGCTCCGGGAGTCCGGCCCCGAAATCGGCGTAGTAGCCGCTCGCCTCTCCCGTCAGCGTGACATGCAGTGCGTGGTGAAAGTCGTCGCTCCAGGCCGCGTCGATGCCGTAGCCGTGCTCCTCGCGCGGGCGCACGATGCGCGGGTCGTTGAGGTCGCTCTCCGCGATGAGCACCAGCGACCGGCCGATCTCCCGCTCCAGCACGTCCACCTCGCGCGCCATCTGCTCCAGCAGATGCGTGGCAGAGAGGTCGACGAAGGCATGTACGGCGTCGATGCGCAGCCCGTCCAGGTGATAGTCGCGTAGCCACATCAGCGCGTTGTCCACGAAGAACGCGCGCACCTCATCGCTTTCCGGTCCGTCCAGGTTCACCGCAGCGCCCCAGGGCGTGTGGTAGCGGTCCGTGAGGTAGGGACCGAACCGCGGCAGGTAGTTGCCGTCCGGCCCGAAGTGGTTGTAGACCACGTCGAGCAGCACGGCCAGTCCGCGTCCGTGCGCCGCATCCACGAAGCGCTTCAGGCCGTCAGGACCGCCGTAGGCATGGTGCGGCGCGAATAGCTGGACCCCGTCGTAGCCCCAGCCGCGTACGCCCGGGAACTCGTTGACGGGCATGAGTTCCAGATGGCTGATGCCCAGTACGACCAGCTCGTCCAGCCGCTCGATCGCCGCCTCCAACGTGCCCTCTGTCGTGAACGTGCCGATGTGCGACTCGTAGATCACGCCCGAGGCCAGGTCGGGCGGACTCCAGCTGGCGTCGGACCACGGAAAGCGCCGGTGATCGACCCAGCGCGATCGACCGTGGACGCCCTCTGGCTGCCAAGGCGACCGCGGATCGGGCAGCGGCTCGCCGCCGTTCAGCGCGAATGCGTAGTCGGTGCCGTGCTCCACGACTCCTGACCCACTTTCCCACCAGCCACCACCGCCCGGCTGCATCTGATGGCGCACGTTCCCGAGCACGAGTTCGACCTGACGCGCCTCGGGCGCCCAAACGCGGACCGTGCCGCTCACCCTGGCGGAGCCTCTCGCACCAACAGTGCCACCGGGAAGCGCTTCAACAGGTCGGCCAGCGGGAGCCGGCCGCCGGGCCACTCGTCTGTGGTCAGGGCATTCCGCCAGGGGCCTTCGGGGAGCTCCACCGAGGTGTCGCCCCAGTCGCGACCCAGACCGATGACGAGCCGTGGCACCACGGTCACCACCCACTCGCCGCGAGCGAAAGCCACTGCATGCCTGGCCTTGCGACCTTCCACGGGCAGGGGCCGGTACGTGCCCGCCGACCCGAAGGCGGCCGGTCGCTCGAGCCGCACATCCAGTGCCCTCTGGATGACCAACATCTTGGGCAGACCCTCCGCGAGCCGTGACATGATGTGCTCGGGCGTCCGCCCCTTGACCTCCTCGCTCAGGCGGCGACGGCGGTCGTAGTCGACCGGCCGGCGGTTGTCCGGGTCGACCAGGCTGTGATCCCACAGCTCCGTCCCCTGGTAGATATCCGGGACCCCGGGCATGGTCAGCTTCAATAACGTCATGGCCAGCGAGGTGGTGCGCGCGGGCTGGGCCAGCTTCTCCACGAAGGCTTCCAGGTCCTTGCGGAACGCCTCGCTACCGTAGGCCCCCGCGATGAAGTCCTTGAGCGCCGCTTCGTAGGCTTCGTCGGGGCGCGTCCAGGACGTATGCAGCTTTTGCTCACGCACGGACTTGAGCATGTATTCCTGCACCCGCTCGATCACGATGGGCCAGGTGCCGGCCAGCGTCTGGTACAGGAACCACTCGGTGTTGCGGTCGGGCAGGTCGCGCCGCCGATGTGGAGCGTTGATGCTCGCCCAACGCCGCACGGCCGCCCCCCAGGCGTCGGGCACCTCCGAGAGCAGGTTGATGCGCGCGCGAGTGTCCTCGCTGCGCTTCGTGTCGTGGGTCGAGCTGGACGACATGGTGTCCGGCCAGCGCTCGTGTATCCCCAGGCTCTCGCGATGGAAGCGGTCCACCGCGAGCCCGAAGGCAGCCGGATCGCCGCCCACCTCATTGAGCGAGATCAGCCGATCGAATCGGTAGTAGGCCGTGTCCTCCACGCCCTTGGCCATCACGGCTCCCGTGAGCTGCTGGAAGCGCATGGCCAGCTCTGACTCGAGCGGGCCACGCAGGCGGACGCCCAGGATGTCGCCCAGGAAGTCGAACAGGTCGGGTCCCAGATCGGTGCGCCGTGCCTTGGCGTCTCGCACTGCCGTCGAGATGACGGCCTCATCCTGCGGAGTCACCTGGCCCGACTCGGCTCGCACGTAGGAGCGGTAGACCGGGAACGAGACGCAGATCTCTCGCAGCGCTTCGTGCAGGTCGTGACGGGTGTGATCGCGATGGCGTCGGTGACGCTCGCAGATGCGCAACGCCAACGCCGTGAGTCGGTTCAGCTCCGACCCCAATATCTCGCGGAGGACCAGCTGCTTGCCGTCGCGCACCACCTGCCCGAGGGTCTCATCGAGCCCGGTGAAGTCGACATAGGCGCGCGTCAGCGGGTCCTCGCCGGCCGGGTCCACGAAGAGGCCATCGACCCTGTTCAAGGCGTCGTACCCGCTCGTGCCGGCGACCGGCCAGGGCCGCAGCCGCTCGCCCGGCTCCAGGATCTTCTCCACTACCAGCCACGCGTCGGGGTCGGCCCGGCGCAAGCGAGCCAGGTATTCCGCCGGGTCCCGCAGACCATCGGGGTGATCGACCCGCAAGCCGTCCAGCGATCCGTCGCGCAGCCAGCCCAGCACCAGCGCATGGGTCTCGGCGAAGACCGACTCATCCTCGACGCGCATGCCTGCCAGGGTCGTGACGTCGAAGAAGCGCCGGTAACCCAGGTCGCGCTCGGCGGTCCGCCACAGCGCCAGTCGATAGTTCTGTCGTTCGAGCAGCGCGTCCAGTCGATCGGCGTCCGCGTTGATCGCCTCCACCACTTCGTCCACGGCCTGGGCGACCGGCGGCTGCTCAGCCAGGAGCCGCTCCAGCAGGCCGCGCAGGACCTCCTTGTCCCGGTCGCGGCGCTCCACGCTGGCACGATCATCGGCGGTGGACGGCGGCAGCGCCGCGAACGTGGTGGCCAGCAGAGTCAGCTCGTCAGAGCCTGCCCGGCGAGCCG
>JALZLQ010000028.1 GCA_030858605.1 Chloroflexota bacterium | reverse complement strand
CGGGATGGCCAGTACGGCGGCGATCAGAAGCGCGATGACCACACCCAGTGCGCTTGCGCCCCACGCTGGCCAGTCGATGGGGCCGAGCGGCTCTTCGGCGTGTTCGTCGCTGGCATGGTCGCCGCGTTCGTTGGTGTGAACGTCAGCGGGGTGGACGCCGGCAGCGGCCGGTGCCCCTTTGAGTCCGGCTTCATCGGGGGAGGGTGCCTCGGGAGTGTGGCCTTCAGGCGTCCCACCGGGTCCCCGGCGCGTCGCGTCCGGGTCGGTCTCACCGGTCTCACGGGCCATCCAGAAGTTCCTCCGTCACAAGCTCATCGACCGCCACCGGTCGCGCCACCACAGTATCGGGCAGCGAGCGCATGAACTCCACGGACGTCGCCCAGGCGTCGCGATCGATGGCGCCCAGCCCGTTCGCGTCGGTGAAGCCGCTGGTCCAGGTCTCGATCGTGGCGTCGAGGATGGCGGCCTGTGCATCTCGTTCCTCGCCCAGCTCGGGAACGCGGGCGATCGCCGCGTCGAGGCCGCGCTCCGGGTCCGCGATGATCTCCTCCATGGCTCGCAGCGTGACGGCCACGAAAGCTCGGATCGCGTCTGACTTGTTCTCCAGCGTGCCGGTGCCCGCTACCAGTCCCGGCCCGGGAAGTGGCGTGACGTCATCGACCCTAAGGACGCTCACAGCTGCACCTGCGAGATCCAACTGGACCGGCTCATTGTTGGCGAAACCGGTCGCGGCATCGACCTGATCCTGCTCCACCGCGATGGCTTGTCCGAAGTCGGGGTACAGCTCGATCTCCAGGTCGTCGGGCGTGAGACCGGCCGATGCCAGCAGCGCCTGGAGCATGATCCAGCTGGACCCGAAGCGACCGGGGATACCCAGGCTGCGGCCTTCCAGGTCGGCCGGTTCATCGATGCCCGCCGACTCCTTGGCGAAGACGACGCTCGGAAAGCGGGCGTAGATGGTCGCCACGTAGCGCACCGGGATGTCCTGGCTCACGGCCGGGATGACGCTGGTGCCGTCGCCCATGCCGATGTCGATGGCGCCCTGGCCGAGCAGCGTGATGAGTTCCGGGTCGATACGGTTCTGGAAGGTCACGTCGAGACCAGCGTCGTCGTAGTAGCCCTCCGCCTCGGCGAGGTAGAACTGCGCGAACTGGACGCTGGGGATGTAGCCCAGGCCCACCGTAAGGGCCGTTCGGCCGGCGGTGCCCGTGGGCGACGAGCCGGTGGGCGACGAGCCGATAGGCGAAGAGCAGGCGGCCGCGACCAGGGCCACGGTCAGGATCAGGGCCAGGAACGAGCGGTGCACGAATACCTCCAGTGACGGTTCAGGCGCGTGCGCCGACGAGGCGGCGCTCCACGAACAGGACGGCGAGATAGAGACCGACGCCGACCAGGGCGATGGTCAGGAGCGTGGCGAACATGAGCGGGATGTCGAACAGGCTGCCGCGGGCCAGGTTGATGAGCACGCCCAGACCCTGCTCGCCGCCTGCCCATTCGCCCACGATGGCGCCCACCACGGCAAGCGTGACGCCCACCCGCATGCCGCCCATGATCTGGGGCAGCGCGGCAGGAACCTCCAGCTTGCTGACGATCTGCCAGCGCGTGGCCCGCAGGCTCTGTCCCAGCTCCAGCAGATTCCGGTCGACCGATCTGATGCCGACCATGGTGGAGACGGCAACGGGGAAGAAGACGATGAGCGCGCAGATGAGCACCTTGCCGGTGAGGCCGCTGCCGAACCAGAGGGCGATGAGTGGCGCCAGCGCAAGGATCGGCGTGGCCTGGGCCGCTACCAGGTACGGGGAGAGCAGTCGTTCGGCCAGGCGCGAACGCGCCAGCAGGTAGCCAGTAACCAGAGCGGCCGATGCTCCGGCGCCGAAACCCAACAGGACCTCGGAGAGCGTCGTGAGCGCATGGGGCGTCATCAGACCCTCCGTCCATGCCCGGACGAAGCGCGTCGCCACTACCTCGGGAGCGGGCAGGATGAAAGGCGGGTAGTCGCCCACCATCACAACCAGCTTCCAGAGGCCGACGAAGATGGCTGCCGCAGCCAACACGGGCAGTACGCCGCGGATCGTCATCATGCCGCCGCCTCCGTGGCCGACTCGAGGTGCGCTCTGATGGCTCCCGCCGTGGACGAGAACTTGGCTGCGTCCAGCCCAGACGGACGGCGTGGACGGGGAAGTTCGACTGCTATGTCCGCCGCCACGTGTCCCGGACGGGCCGTCAGCACCAGCACGCGATCGGCCAGGAAGATGGCTTCGGCGATGTCGTGCGTGACCAGCACGATGGTCGTGCCGGTCCGCTCCCATAGACGCAGCAGCTCGAGGTCGAGTCGCTCCCGGGTCAGGGCATCCAACGCGCTGAATGGTTCGTCCAGGAGCAGCACGCCGGGCTCACGCACGAGCGCTCGCGCCAGCGCCGCCCGCTGCCGCATGCCGCCAGAGAGCTGATGCGGCCGCGCCCGCTCGAATCCCACCAGGCCCACGAGACCAACGAGCTCGCGCGCCCGTCCCTCGCGGGCCAAGCGGGACTCACCAGCCAGTTCCAGAGGCAGGGCCACGTTGTCCAACACATCCCGCCAGGGCAGCAGGCGGGGTTCCTGGAAGACGATGCCCACCCGCTGGTCGGCACCTTCCACCGGTCGGTCGCCGATGGTGACCTCCCCTCCGTCAGGGTCGAGCAACCCGCCGATGAGGCGCAGCAGCGTGCTCTTGCCCGATCCATTGGGTCCGACGATGGCCACTATCGACCCGTCGGCCACATCGAAGCTGACGTCCCTCAGGGCCACCAGGGGCTGCCCATCGATGACGAAGCTCCGTGTGACGTCGCGGACCCGGATCGCGTTCAGAGCGCTCGGACCTCCGGCCCAGGTACCGGAGCGATCAGGGAGCGATGACGCGCGAGCGCGACTGGACGGCGATCGTCCCGCCGAGCCCGGACATCGGGCAGCGGCACGGAGCGCCGGATTCGTCTGCGCCTCGTCTCTCCCATCCGGACTGTGACCGTCGGCTCCCTGCCAGGGGATCCACCGTCGCCGTTGAGCGGCGCCGGGTCGTGGGCTGGCGATGCGCGACGAGCGCCGCGTCCGCCGACCACCGGTCGGGACTTTCACCCAACCCCGAAACGAGGGCGTATTCGTGATGTCGCGGCATCATACAACCATGCTGACGCTCGTCCTCACGCGCCACGGAGCCACGGATCGCTCTGACCCCGAGCAATACCTGGGCCAACGCATCGAAGCACATCTGACAGAGGAAGGCAGGGCGGCTGCGCGAGCACTCGGTGAGCGTCTGGCGAGCGTCGAGTTCGAGAGGGTGATCGCCAGCCCGCTTGTAAGGGCGCTCGAGACGGCGCGCCTGATCCGGCCGAGCGACGCGGTCGAGCCTGAGCCCCGCCTGGCGGAAGCCGACTACGGCATGTGGGAGGGCCGAACCGTGGCGGAGATCGAGGCGAGCTGGCCCGCCGAGCGGGAGGCATACGAGACGGACCCCGCTCTGAACGCGGCAGTGGGTGGCGAGAGCGGCTGGGAGGTGGCACGACGGGCAGGCGCGCTGCTCGACGAGGTGGTCGAGTGGGCAGCGTCTGGCGAATCGTCGAGGGCCCTTGGGGAGGACCACCGCGTGTTGCTGGTGGGCCACTCGACGCTGAACCGGGTGCTCCTGGCGGTGGCGCTGGGTGTGCCGC
>JALZLQ010000226.1 GCA_030858605.1 Chloroflexota bacterium | reverse complement strand
CTCATCATCTTCCTGACCTTCGTGGTCATCCTCGTCACGCTCGTCGGGCAGGGCCTTACGCTGCCTCTCCTGATCAAGCGCCTCGGCGTGGTCGACGATGGCGGCGGCGATCACGAAGAGGCGCACGCCCGCGAGGCGGCGGTGAGAGCCGCCGGAAGCCGCATCGAGGAGTTGGCCATCGAATGGCCGCAGCACGAGGAGCTCATCGCGCAGCTGCGGACCCAGTACGGCCATCGCGCCGAGCATCTGGTCGACCATCACAGTGATGACCCGACTGATGAGTTGGAACAGGAACTGCTCGACCACAGGATCATCCGCAGAGCCGTCATCGATGCCGAGCGCGACGCGGTCATCGCGCTACGCGACCGCGGATCCATAAGCGATGAGGCGCTGCGACGCGTCGAACGCGACCTGGACTTGGAGGAACTGCGCCTGGAGGCGTGCGTCGCGGTCGGCTCGGGTGGCTTCGAGTCAGGCGTGCCACAGGGTCAGGCTTGCCGGGGTCAGGCGTAGCTCAGGTCGGAGCCCTCATCGTCGAGCACGCTGCGGGTGCAGGTCGGGCAGTACCAGCGCGCCTCGAGGGTCGAGCCGCACGCGTCGTGCCGCAGGCCACCCTGATCGGACGTGCCGGCCTCGGGGCCCCTGCCACCCCAGGCCGCCAGCAGGCGCAGCACGCCGGCCAGTTCCTGGCCATCCGCGGAAAGGCGGTACTCCATTCGCAGAGGACGACGCGAGTACGGTTCCGACAGGACCACACCCTCGCGCTCAAGGCGGCGCAGCCGCTCGGCGAGGATGTTGGGCGCGATGGCGGCCACCTGGCCAGACAGGTCGCTGAACCGGCGCGGCCCGTCGAGCAGCGCCTCCACGATGAGCAGCGACCAGCGGTCGCCCACTCGTGCGAGCGCCGCGTTCAAGGCACTCACGACCGGAGCCAGGGGTTCCACGCGGGCATCGTACCGCGCGCTTGCGGGGTTCATGCATGAGGTGTATGTTGCAACTTGCAAGTCACCATCACTGGGAGAACCGAATCATGAGCGCACTCCAGGAGATCCAAGGCACGATCGGCGACATCGCGGAGCGGGTCGCACCAGCGCTGGTGCGCATCGACGGCGGCTGGCGCGGCGCATCCGGGATCGTGGTGGCCAAGGATCAGGTCATGACCAACGCCCACAACGTCCGCGGTGAGGCCATGCGCGTGACCTTCCATGACGGCCGCACCGCCGACGGTTCGCTCGCGGGCATCGACGCCGATGGGGACCTGGCCGTGATCTCCGTGGAGACGGGTGCCATCGACCCGCTCACCTGGATGGATGGCGCGGCACCTGCGCTGGGCACTCCGGTCTTCGCGGTCAGCGCGTCCAGCCAGGGCAGTCGAATCACCTTCGGCCTCGTATCCAGCGTCGCGCGCGCCTTCCCCGGCCCCCGTGGACGGCGCATCTCGGGCAGCGTCGAGCACACCGCGCCTATGGCCCGCGGATCGTCCGGTAGCGCCCTTGTGGACGAGCAGGGGCGTTTGGTCGGGCTCAACACCAACCGCGTGGGAAGCGGGTTCTACCTGGCGCTGCCGGCCGACGGGATCCTTCGCTCGCGGGTCGAGGCACTCGCCCGGGGCGAGACGGCGGAGCGGCCCCGTCTGGGCATCGGAGTCGCGCCCGGTCACGCAGCTCGCCGGATGCGTCAGGCAGTCGGCCTACCGGAACGCGACGGCCTCCTGGTGCGCGACGTCGAAGAAGGCTCTCCGGCGGCAGGGGCCGGTGTCGCACAGGGTGACCTGCTGGTCGCTGCGGCGGGCCGACCGCTCGCGAATGTCGACGACCTCTACGACGTGCTGGGTACGGTCGACGCCGCCGGACAGCTGGACCTGGTGATCGTGCGCGGGAACGATGAGCGGACCGTCAGCGTGTCGCTGGGCACGGCATCAGCCGCCGACAGCTGACGGCGGCCGCCATCGGTCACCCGCCGAGGGCCCCGAGGCCGTCCACGCTTCAGTCGCCCGCCAGCTCGTTGAGGATCTCCACGGCGCGCAGGAGCTGGGTGTCGGACGAGGCCGCGAAGGCCTCCGGTGTCAAACCGGCCAGTTCGGCCGGCTCAAGGGCCACGCCGTCGAGGGGCAGCTCCACCACCTCGTCGGGCGTGATGCCCCGGTCGAAGATCAGCTCGCCGTCGGGAGTGAGCCAGCGTTCGATACCCACGCGCACGGCCGAGCCGTCGGATAGCTCGATGGTGTTGAGGACCGTGCCCGTGCCGAAGGTCTGCTCGCCGATGAGTGTGCCTCTGTCGTTGTCGCCGATGGCGCCCGAGACGATCTCCGCCGACGAGGCGGTGCCCAGGTCGATGAGTACCACCAGCGGCAGATCCGTGGCCAGGCCATCAGGTCGCACCTCGACCGGTGAGGTGGCGTCGCTCGCATCGCGGCGTTGGTAGACCACGCCCGCGTCGAGGAAGTGACTAGCCACGCCGACCGCTTCATCGACCAAGCCGCCCGGGTTCGAGCGTAGATCGAAGACGATGGCCTCAGCGCCCTGGCTGATGGCCTCTTCCAAGGCGGCACGGACGGCGTCCGCCGCGCCGGTGGAGAACTGGATCAGCCGCACGTCGGCGATCAAGGTCCCCGGCACGAAGCTCCAGCTCACCGGCTCGATCTGGATGCGCTGCCGGACGATGGTGATGTCCTCCGGCTCCGGCACGCCGCGGTGCTGGACCGTAAGCGTGACCGGCGTGCCTTCCACACCTCGGACGCGACGCACGATCTCCTCGGTATCCAGACGGTCGGTGGAGGTACCGTCTACGGAGAGGATGATGTCTCCCGATCGCACGCCAGCCGCCTGAGCCGGCGCACCGCTGATCACGGAGACCACCACGGGGCGCCCGGCGCGCTCACCCAGCATCACCCCGATGCCGATGAGCGTTCCGGAGAGCGAGTCCTGCTGTGCCCGGACCTCTTCCGGGGTCAGGAAGACGGTGTGACCCGTATCGCCAAGCGCCTCCACCATGCCCCGGATGGCGCCGTAGGTGAGGTTCGTATCCTCCAGCGCTGATCGGTCGACGTAGCGCTCCTGGATGACCTGGAGTGCTTCCCAGAACAGTCCGAAGTCGCCAGGTGCCGCCGGCGGCACTGTGGGCGCACCCGGTTCCGGGATCGCGCTCGGCGCGGTCGTTGGCGCGGTCGGGGTGGGCTCTGGCGGCGTGGCGGTCGCCGAGGGACTGGTGATCGGCGTTGGTGTGATGGTGGGAGG
>JALZLQ010000220.1 GCA_030858605.1 Chloroflexota bacterium | reverse complement strand
GCGGATGGACGAAGACGACGTCGGGTCCGGCACGCTGGACATCTTCGATGGGCAGGTAGGCCGCTCCCTTGGTCAGATCACCCAGAGTTCCGCCGGAGACCTCCAGGCCCAGGATTCGGCCATTGGTCTCATCGAAGTACATGTCACCGATCTTGCCCAGCTCCTCGCCCTCGGTCGTCACGACCTTCTTGCCTAGCAGCGAGTCCTTGCGATCGATGATGGCGTGGACCTTGGGGTAGCTCGACGCGGCCACGACTGCGCCGGCATCTGCGATCACGACGGCATCCTTGCCGAAGCTATGGACGGCCTCGATGGGCACCACGGTGGAGCCACTCAACAGCCCGCCTTCGTCCACCAGAAGGGCCACGACGCAGTCGTTCTCCTCGCCGATGATCAGATCCTTGACGCTGTGGATACGGATGCCGTCAGCCAGGCTGAGTACGTCCTTTCCGATGATGGTCTTGCCTTTGCGCACGGTGGGCTCCTTGGCTTACTGGATGTAGTTGATATAGATGAAGACGGCGGCGATGATCAGGACGACGGCCACGATGATCATCAGCGGCAGACGACTGCCGCGGGCTCCCTGGTATCTCATTGCATCCTCTCCCTCGAAGGGCTGATTGTCTCGGGGTGGGCGGACTTGACCACACCCGAGTGTCGGAGAGAGGAGGCATCGAATTCACGTGCCGTGGCGTCACGCTTCTTACAAACAGGTGACAGGTGGCGCTAGTCTTCGGGCATGGACCCTGACGAAGGCTGGACGAGCGGTCCTGCGCGAGGCACGGTAGAGACGGGACCGGGTTGGCGATCGCGGCAGGCGCGCGCTGTCGGCGGCCAGCCCGAGTGGGCGGCCTGGCGCTGGTTCAGCGGCCGCGGGCGCTCAGTGGCAGTACTCGGCGTGTTCGTGGGGCTCGTCGCGTTGGGGCTGCTCGTCCAGCGCATCCTGCCGGGCATCAGCCTGACCTCGCTGCTAGTGCTGGCGCTGGGTGTCGCATTCGGGGGCGTTTGGCTCATCGGGGGCGTGCGCGGCGCGTTCGTGCCGGCGATCGTCCTCGTGGCGTTGGCACTGGCCCGGCTGGTGGTCGAGCTGGGTGTGGCGGCAGGCGACGGCTGGACCGGGGTCTTCGTTGGCCTGGGGCTGCTGGCCGCGTGGATGGTCGGTCACTGGCAAGGCGTGCGACGCGAGTGGGCACTCTGGCTGGGACTCATCCTGATACTGATCGGCCTGGCGCAGATCTCACTGCGAGCGGTGGGTTTCCGCGACCTCGGGCTTCTCTGGCCGGCCCTCATCGTTTTGATCGGCGGCGCGCTGTTGATCAGATCCCGCAGCCGGGCCGTGCGTCCGCGTCCCTGATCGACGCCTGCCTAGGGGATCGGTCGATCGACGGAATCGTACAGGGCGCCCTGCCCGGTAGCGGCGGTGACCCGGATGATGGCGCTCACCTGGGCGGTCCCTGAGACGGACGGATGGATCCGCGCGGCCAGTCGTTCCGACCAGAGCGCCAGCCACGCTCGGTCCACGCCCGGTCAGCGGGTGTAGGTGCCTTCCGGGTCCAGGACCTCCCGAACGAGTCGAAGCTCCTGCGATGTAGGCGGCGCAGTCTCGATGAGATGGTCCGCGACCTTGGGCTGCCAGGCCATCTGGCCCTGCACGTCGCTCAGCGAGACACCCGGATGCACCAAGTCGAGGCGCATCTCGCCCTCCGGGCCGAAGTGATACACGCCCAGATCCGTGATGACCACCGACGGACCCGAGCCCAGCCAGCCCTGCTCGCGCCGGATGCGTGCTCCATCGACGCCACCCAGGTTGCCCGGCGAGGTGCGGAAGTCGATGCGTTCCACGAATGACCGCTGGGACTGGCGCTTGATAACGAAGACCTCGCGCGCGTTGATGGCGATCTCACACGCGCCGCCAGAGCCGGGCAGGCGCGTCGTCGGGTGCGCGTAGTCGCCGATGACCGTGCTGTTGATGTTGCCGAATCGGTCGATCTGCGCCGCGCCCAGGAAGCCCACGTCGATGAGCCCGCCCTGGAGATAGAAGCCGAAGAGCTCGAACATGCTGGTCACGGCCGTGGCCCGCGTGACGATGGTGGGGTCGCCGATGGACAGCGGCAGGCGAGCCGGCTGCGCCCCGAACACGCCCGCCTCGTAGACCAGTTCCAGGTCGGTAGCCACGGTGAGCTTGGCCAGATTGACCGCGATGTTGGGCAGTCCCACCC
>JALZLQ010000186.1 GCA_030858605.1 Chloroflexota bacterium | reverse complement strand
CGTAGCCCTGCTTCCGGACCAGCTCCTCAGCCGCCTGGTCGACGCGGATCCGCGTGAGCACCTTCTCGTGACCGATGCCGCGCCGGGGATCGCTGTTCTCGATCTCGACCAGCTCGCGCACCGTGCGCGTGCCGTCACCGGTCACACCGGCCGGCATGCGCTGCGCCACGGCCACCATCTTGCCGCCGATGACCAGCACGCGATGGTCGATACCATGGACGAAGGTCTCGACCACTACGGCACCGCCACGGCTCTCGCGCCGCGCCAGGACGTAGCCCTTGCGCACTTCTTCCTCTGAACGCAGGTCCAGGCTGACGCCGCGACCGTGGTTGCCATCCAGCGGTTTGACCACGACCGGGTAGCCGAGCGCCTTGCCGGCCGCCACGGCGGCGTCCTCGCCACGGACAGTCTGGGAGCGCGGCACAGGCAGGCCGGCGGAGCCCAGGAGCGTGTTGGTGAGCGCCTTGTCCGAGGCGATGTCAACGGCGATGGCTGGCGTCCGCGACGTCATGGTCGCCCGGATGCGCTGCTGATGGAGGCCCTGGCCGAGCTGCACCAGGCTGTGGCGATCGAGGCGGATCCAGGGGATGTCGCGGGAGACGGCCTCATCGATGATGGACTGGGTGGACGGTCCGAAGGCCTGGCTCTCGGCGATGAGGATGAGGCGTTCCATCTCCGCCCCGAAGTCGATGACCATCGAGTCGTCCTCGGGGGCCACCAGGTGGTTCACCAGGGCTACGGCGATGCGACCGGCCTCGACGCCGACCTGCTCCTCGCGGAACTCATAGATCACGTTGTAGCGCCCGTACTCATCGCTGGAGCGGGTCTTGCCGATGCGCGCCTCGGTACCGGCCAGGTTCTGGAGCTCCAGGGCGATGTGCTCCGCGATGTGGCCCATCCAGGTGCCCTGCTCCAGACGCGAGACGAAACCGCCGCGCCTGCCCAGGGAGCAGGCATGCTCGCCGAGCGAGGGCAGCACCCCGACGAGCGCCTCTGTGAAACCGGGGATCTTGTTGCTGGGGTACTCCTCCAGGACGCCCAGATCGACCAACATGCGCACGGCCGGCCCATGAGCCCAGTAGTTGGGCCCGCGCAGCACCCGCGTCTCCACGATCCGCAGCTCCGGTCGGGGGCCGTCAGCGCCCGCCGGGCGGGGACCGTCAGCGCCCGCCGGGCGGGGACCGTCAGTGCCCCTGGATGGGTTCGCCGCGCTCAGGGGATCCGCTCTGGTCAACTGGAGGCGATCGTGTCGGGTGCGTCGAGAGCGCGCAGCAAGGGAGCCGCCACGCGCATCCGCCGCCGCAGGTCGAAGCGATAGCCCCCCGGCAGCGAATGCAGCACGACATTGCTGATCATGAGCGGCTTGTGGGCGCGGACCTCCCAGGCATCCGTGTCAGAGCCCGCACCATCGATGATGGTGATGCTGCGCCGCCCGATCACCTCCAGCACAAGGTCCGGTCCGACGACACCGGCCGTATCCTCGTCCACGCCCAGGCCGAGCAGGGACGGGTTCTGGGCGATGATCGCCAACAGCCGACCGAGTCGATTGCGCTGCTGGAAGTGCTGATCGACGATGACCCCGGGCAGAACGCCCAGGCCCGCCGCCATCTGCACCATGCGCTGCTTGGGCGTGCCGCCACTGGCCCCGAAGGCGACCATGTGCGTGCTCATGGCCGAGGCACCGGCGCTGGTTCCGGCGATGACCGTGCCTTGTCTGTGACGCTCGGTGATGGCCTGGGCGATGGCCGTGCCGCCGATGGTGGAGCTCAACCGAAGCTGATTGCCGCCGGTCATGAAGACGCCCGTGCAGTCGAGGACGGCGCGGGCCGCCACCTGGTCGTTGGCCTGCGCGCGCGTGACCGCGTGGATCGGCTCCACGTGCGCGGCACCAAGCTCGGTGAACACGCGGCGGTACATCTCGCCGGCCAGGGGGCCCAGCGAGGAGGCGCTGCTTATCACCGCGATGCGCGCGTCAGGACCACCGGCAAGCGCCACGAAACGGCTCAGGATCAGCCGCTCGCGGACCTTGTCCTCAGCGCCTCCGATGACGATCACATGTCCTTGGGCCATTCCGCCGAGTATAGCCACGCGACGACTGGCGCCCCGCGCGTTGCAACGAGCGTTAGCATCCGTGTAATGAGCGCCATCGGAGCCTGCGGATGAGCGCTATCGCACGCAGGCGCCTGTCGCCACGGATCCGCGCATGGCTGGGCGGCGAGTGGCTCGTCGGCCGGGCGCGACTGCGCGACCGGCGGCGACTCGTGGCGATGATCCTGATGGGCCTGGCCGGCGGTCTCGTCACCACGTTCCTGCTGGCACGTGGAGAACTGGCCGGATCTGACGCGCGGGCGTACTGGGCGGGTGTGCGCATCTGGCTGGATGGCGGCAACCCATTCTCGCCCCCGGCGCCGTTCCTGCCCTTCGTTTACGCACCGTGGACCCTGACGCTCTTCGTGCCGTGGGCGCTCCTGCCCTGGGACGTGGCCTGGTTCGCCTGGCGCGGACTCAACATCCTGCTGCTCATCTGGTCGGCTCACTGGGCGTACCAGCGCCGACCCCTGGCGACAGGCATCCTGCTTGCCTTCCTCGCGGCACCGATAGCGGCCACACTCGACACCGGCAACATCACGTTCCTGCTGGCCATGATGATCTGGGGCGCCTACTTCGTCGGGCCCCGCATGGCCGGCGTGCTCTGGGCCCTGTCGACCAGCCTGAAGTGGTTCCCGCTGCTCTTCCTGCTCATCCTTCCGCCACGCGCTCGACTGTGGGGGGTCGGGGCGCTGGCCTTGAGCGGCATCCTGCTGCTGGCCACCTGGCCGCAGAGCCTCATCCATCTGGACCTGGCACTCAACCTGCCCCGCCCCTTCCGGATCGACCTCGTACTCCTGATCTGGGGGGCCGTGCCCTGGCTCTGGGCTCAGGCCTGGTTCTGGGAGCGGGACCGCGGCCTCCTGATCGGGCGCTGGGCCGACGGACGATCACGGGCCGCGACCGCGCGGCATGACTGGCGGGCCTGGCACAGCTCCGGCCAGGCAGGCGCCCAGGCCCGACAGGGAGTCGAGGATCGAGTCCGTTCGTTCTTCGGGGTTTGAGCGGGGACGGGGTCCGCAGTCGTCAGCCGGGGGCGCCGACTCCGGCACGAGCACCCGCTCCTGCTGGCTGGCAGGTCGGGCACCAATAGGGCCGGCGTGGCAGGGCACCCGTCACCGTGCTGCGGATGGGCGTTCCGCAGCGGCGGCAGGGGCGTCCGGTCCGCCCGTAGACGTAGAGTCGATCGCCCGGACGCCGCAGCCGCCAAGGTCCGGGCGGCGCCCCGGTAGCGTCCATGGTCGTCGTGCGCGCCGGGTCGTTCCGGTTGGCCGAGATGAGTCGCTGCGCCGTGGCGACCACCCGCGTCAGGGTGGCCGCGGCAAGACGTCCCACCGGCTGGAACGGATCGACCCGCTCGATGAAACAGATCTCGCTGCGGTAGACGTTGCCCAGGCCGGCCACAACCGTCTGGTCCAGCAGCGCCTCGCCCAGCGGCATCTCCCGTCGGGAGGTCGAGCCGATGCGGCGAAGGGCCTCCGCAAGATCCGACTCGGGCGCCAGCAGGTCGGGTCCTAGCGCGGCCAAAGCCGGGTGGATGGCCAGCGCGCGGCTGTCGAGTAGCTCCACCGTGGGGGCATCGAAGCAGACCGCCACCGCGCCAGGCACCTCGACGACGGCCACGGCCCGGGCGGGCGTGCGGCGCCAGGCCTCGCCCGTCCGATAGCGGTGCCACGACCCGTTCATCCGCAGGTGCGTGTGCAAAGACAGCCCGTTGCTGAAGCTGATCAGCAGGTGCTTGCCGGCCGCCTCGACCCGCCCGACGCGGCTGCCCACGACACGTCCCAAGGCGACCCCGTCGGGTCTGCCGCGTGCCGCAGTGACCGGTCTGCCCGCGAGGACCTCGCGCAACACTGCGGCTGTGCGGAAGAGCGTGTCGCCCTCAGGCATCCGTCACCGCGATGCTGCCCGCAGGACATAGCCGCGGTAGCCCGGAAGGAAGCCGGCCTCCGCGAGGCGCTCGCGGTGGGGCGACTCGGCGACGGGGGTGCCGCTGATGCGCTCGACCTGGAGGGACCTGAGACGGCCATCGGCGACCAGACCGGCCAGCGCCTGGAGGGCGGATCCCGCCGCATCCGCCGAGGCAAAGCCGGGCAGGGTCTGGAGCGAGCGACCGCCGCGGTCGAGGTACAGGATCGGCTCGCCGTCATGCAGCACTACATACGCGCCGGCGGCACGTGCCAGGACGCGTCGGTCGTCGTCACCATGCCGCGGCCAGGGCAGGCTGGCGCCGTACGGGTTGGCCGGATCCGACGCGGCCAGGACCAGCATGCGTCCCTCGCCGGTGCGCTCACCGGACGGGTCCGCACGCTCCGAGCGCAACCTATCGACCGCTCCCGGCAAGGCGAACTGCGCACCACCCAGGCCCTCGACGAAGTACCCGCGACGCACGCGGCCGTGCTCCTCCAGCTCGCGCAGGACCGGATAAACGGCGCCGAAGCCCCCCGGCAGCCCCTCCGCGGCGATGCCGTCGCGCGTTACCACACCATGGCGCTCCAGTAGACGCATGGCCAGCGCGTGCCGCCGCTCCGTGGCCGATGGCTCCCGGCCGCCAGCGAGCGCCACGGACGTCGTGACGGCGTCACTCACCAGCGACCAGCGACCAGCCGCTTCCGGCGGCCCCATCCGTCCCGACGCTCCCAGCCGCGGTCGAGCCGCCGACCGATCCCGCCCCGTCCGCGGCCAGCGCAGCGCCCGCAAGG
This sequence comes from Chloroflexota bacterium, assembly GCA_030858605.1. Classification (GTDB taxonomy): domain Bacteria; phylum Chloroflexota; class Limnocylindria; order Limnocylindrales; family CSP1-4; genus Palsa-1032. The sequence continues at coordinate 1,782 of JALZLQ010000186.1, read as the reverse complement.
CGGCGAACGTGTCATTCGTCACCTGCCCGCTCCACACCAGGTCCCACAGCGCATCGAGCAACTCCCGCTCCGTAGGCGCCCTGACCCGCCTCTCCGCAGCCCCCCTCAACCCTGCTGCCAACAGATCCCGGTAGAAGGATGCCCCTTTCGCCTCCAAGTGGCGCCGCAGCGCCACCCCCAACCGATCAGAGTCCGGGGGAGCGGGTGGGACGGCTGCCTCCGGGGCCGCACTTAACAACAAAGCCAATCGATCCGGCCGATACAACGCGATACGCCCGTCATCTCGCCCGAGGGATCCCACCCCGACCCACGCTACTTCCCCCGCCGCCCCCAGCTCATCCAGCAATCGCGGCGCATACCCGCGCATCCGCGCCGGCAGGATGTCGCGTTCCAGCACGCTGGCCGGCAGCGGCAGGCCCTCCAGTTGCGCGATGACCTCAGCCAGTCGGTCGAGACCTCCGTTGCCCGAGCCCACCCCATGCCAGGCTGGCAGGAAACGCGCCAGCGCCTGCGGCTCGACCGGTTCGATCTCCCGGCGCAGCCGTGCCAGAGACCGCCGGCGCAGGAGACGCAGCACCTCCGGGTCACACCACTCACGCTCCACCCCGTTCGGCCGGAACTCGCCGCGCAGCAAGCTGCCCGCCGCCATGAGCCGCTCCAGGGCGGTCTCCACGATGCCAGCCGGCAACATCCATCGAGTCGCCGGCTCGTCGGTCAGGAACGGGCCATGCCGCCTCGCCCAGCGAGCAAGCAGTCCCCCCAGCGCATCGAGCGTGGGAGCCAGGAAAGCATCAGGCACGCCTCGCGGCGGTGCCACGCCGACCCCATCCCGGTAACGCGCCACGTCCTCCGCCGCGATCCAGCGTGCCTCGCCTGCCACGCGCACGGAGACCGCCCGCCGATCCGCGGCCAGCGCCTCCAGCCACTCCCCGGCCGCCCGTTCCCGCGCACGAGGGTCCTCGCCTCGGACCCGGGCTGCGACTTCCGCGTCGGACAGGTCGCCCAGTCGCCGCAGGAGGTCGTGCACCGCGTCTGCCGAGCCCGCCGCGCGTTCCGGCACGAGCGCCTGCAGCTCCAGTTCCAGCTCGGTCAAGGCGTCCGCGTCCAGCAGCTCGCGCAGCTCCTCTGCGCCAAGCAACTCGCGCAGCAGGTCCCGGTCGAGTGCCAGGGCCTGCGCCCGCCGGTCCAGCACCGGCGCATCGCCCTCGTACATGTAGGCCGCGATGTAGTCGAAGAGCAGCGACGAGGCGAAGGGCGAGGCACGCCGCGTCTCCACGCTCACCACGCGGATCTCGCGCCGCTCGATGGCACTCAGCACGCCGCGCAGCGCGGGCAGGTCGAAGACGTCCTGGAGGCACTCGCGGTACGTCTCCAGGATGATCGGGAACGACCCGTACCGAGATGCCACGGCCAGGAGCTGCGCCGAGCGCTGGCGCATCTGCCAGAGCGGCGTGCGCGAGCCCGGCCGGCGACGCGGCAGGAGCAACGCCCGCGCCGCGTTCTCGCGGAAACGCGAGGCGAAAAGCGCGGAGCCGCCCACGGCACCGACCACCAGCTCCTCCACGTCTTCCGACGCGATGAGCACAGCGCCCTCTGCCTCGACCGCCCCGGTCCTCCCACCCGAGGCCTCGACCGCCGACGCTCCGACCTCGCCGGGGCCCGGTTCCTCCGCCCAGGCCGACCACGAAGCGCCCTCGTCGGTGGCCGGCAGGCGCACCACGATGCCGTCGTCCGACCAGATCGGCTGCACCTCCAGGCCCAGCCGCTCGCGGAGGCGTGCCT
>JALZLQ010000173.1 GCA_030858605.1 Chloroflexota bacterium | reverse complement strand
TTGGCCAGCTCCACGCGATCGGAGAAGCCGGAGAGGGGCCCGCCGCCGCCGGTCACCTGGCTGGCCGCCGTGGGCAGGTCGAAGTCCAGCGCCGAACCGAAGCCGAATCGCTCCGCCCAGGCCTGCAGCTCGTCCGCGCCCGTGTCCAGCGCGGCATGGGCGAACCAGATGTTGCTGGACACCTCGATGGCCTCGTAGAGATCGAGTGCGTGGTCGCGCTGGAACGAGCGATCCGAGTCATTGATGGTGAAGCCGTCCACGCGGAAGCCCGTCTCGTACTCCTCGTGCGTGGGATAGGTCTGGCCCGCATCCATGGCACCCGACCCCAGGGCGGCGGTCGCGGTCACGATCTTGAAGACCGAACCCGGGACGAAGAGGCCCTGCGTGGCCCGATTGAGCAGCGGAGTGGACGGCTCGCCGCGCAGCGATTCCAGGTAGGCCTGTCCGCCCGCCGGGTCGACCAGGCGGTTGGGGTCGAAGGTCGGGTTGGAGACCATCGCCAGGATCCGCCCCGTGGCCGGCTCGATGGCCACCACGGAGCCTCGGTTGCCGCCCAGGGCCGCCGCGGCCGCGGCCTGCAATCGCAGGTCGACCGAAAGATAGAGGTCGCTTGGGTCGTACGGATCGGTCAGGAACTTGCGCATCATGTCCCCGCCCGGACCGAGAGGCTTCAGGCCTGTCAGCTCGGCGTCGAATGCCCGCTCCAATCCGGAGGTCCCGAAGCGCAGGCTCTGGTAGCCCAGTACGGGCGCCAACGCCGGGTATCCGTAGCGGCGCAGGCGCTCGCCGTTGGGTCCCCGCTCGTTGAACGCGACGACCTCGCCGCTGGCATCGACTATGCGTCCGCGCGGCGCATTCCGGGACGCCACCTGGACCAGCGGATTCGCCGGATCGGTCGATAGCTCCTGAGCCTCGACCACCTGCCAGTAGCCCATGCCCGCGCCGATGCCGCCGAATAGGACAGCCAGCGCGAGGCCCACACGCAACAGCGCCGACCCGATGCTGGGCGCCCGTCCGGCACCACCTGCGCCGCCGGCGTTACCGCCGCCCACGATGCCCCCGCCGTCTGTCATGCGGCGGATCTTTGTGGCAGTCGGAAGCGCCTCTGATTCGAGGGCGGTGGCGGCGGCTCCACGCCCCGGTCGCTGAGCGCCAGCAGCAAACCGATGATGATGGCGTTGGCCAGCAGCGATGAGCCGCCGTAAGAGATGAAGGGCAGGGTGATTCCGGTCAGCGGCACCAGCTTGAGATTGCCGCCGATGATGAGAGCCGCCTGGAGCACGATGACCAGCGTCAGCCCCACGGCCAGCAGCGCCCTGAAGTCGTCCGCGGCGCGCGCCGCGATGCGCAGCCCGCGCTCAGCGATGACGGCGTAGAGGGCCACGATGGCCAGCCCGCCCAACATCCCCAGCTCCTCGGCCAGCGCCGCGAACACGAAGTCGGTGTGGATGGCCGGCAGATCGCCCGGCGTGTCAGTCACGGCCGGCAGCCCGGCGCCGAGGCCGGTGCCCAGGATGCCGCCCCGCCCGAAGGCGTAGAGCGCCCGGATGACCTGGTAGCCGGAGCCCAGCGGGTCGGCCCAGGGATCGAGCCAGATGTCCACGCGCACGCGAACGTGGGGGAACAGCTGATAGAGGATGGTGGCGCCGGCCAGGAACATGGCCATGCCCAGCACCACGTACGCGAAACGTCGCGTGGCCACGTAGAGCAAGGTCAGGAAGACGGTGAAGAACAGCAGCGCCGCGCCCAGGTCGCGCTGGACGATGACCACGGCCAGGGCCACTCCCCACATCGCCACCATGGGCAGCAGGTACGGCACCGGCGGCAGTGAGATGAAACCGATCTTGGTGCTGGTGCGAGCCAGCAGCGTGCGGTTCTCCGCCAGATAGCCCGCCAGGAAGACGACCAGGATGACCTTAAGCAGCTCCGAGGGCTGGCCCGTGATCGGCCCGATCCGGAGGGACAGTCGTGGTCCGGTCGTATCAGAACTGGTGGGCGGCAGCACGAATACGAGCAGCAGCAGCCCGATGCCCACCGCGGCCCAGGTGTACTTGTATTCACGCAGCCAGTTGTCGTTGCGCACCGCGATGGCCAGCACGGCCAGCACGGTCAAGGCCAGGGTCAGCCAGAACAGTTGGAGCGGCGCCAGACCGAGGTCCAGACCGGCCAATGACAGCCCGGCCAGTCCCTGGGGCAGTCGTGCCATGAGCAGCAGCGACAGGCCACCCAGCATGCCCGCCACGGGCAGCAGGATCTGGTCCATGCGTCGACCGGTCAGGACGAACGCCAGGTGGATGGTGAACAGGATGGCCATGTAGATGAGGGGCATGGCCGGGTCGCCCAGGGTCATGCTTCCTGCCCGCTGCGAGGCCAGGCTTGCCCAGCCGGCGAAGAGTGCCACGCCGGTCAACGCCAGCAGCGTCGTCTCCTGGTACCGGAAGCGCGGACGGATCCCGGCCCGATCCATTGCCGCGATCACGACGGCCCGATCACGAAGGCGCGCGCTCCAGGCGGAGCCGCACCTGACCCAGTTGCACCTCATCGCCATAGCCCAACGGCGCCACACCAGCCACGCGCTGGCCGTTGACGTAGGTGCCGTTGGTGCTGCCGCGATCCTCCAGGTACCAGGCTCGGCCGCGGAACGTGAGCAGGGCGTGCTCAGCCGATACGAACGAGTCTTCAACGGTGATGGAGTTGTTGACGTCGCGCCCCAAGGAGGTGATGGCGTCAAGCGGTATGGAGGCGCCGGGTGTCGGCCGGCCCTCCGGCGAGGCCACCACGACCAGTCGACCCAGCGAACGCCCCGACGTCGCCACCGTCGTGCGCAGGTCCCGCCAGAGCACGCGCAGGAGAGCGGCAAAGAACAGGTAGAGCAGGATCACGAAGGTGATGCGTACGATCCAGAGCGTGAGCGTGAAGGCGTCCATCGGGCGTCCCGAGGCTAGCGGTCGGGGTGGATCGTGAGGGTCGTGTTGCCCAGGCGGACCACGTCACCGCTACCAAGCGCGATCTCGCTGACCTTGGAGCCATTGACGAACGATCCGTTGGTGCTGCCCCCGTCGCTGTAGATGAGCGCCCCCTGGCGTGTGGTGAAAGCTCCGTGACGTCGCGAGACGCGTTCATCAGCCAGCACGATCTCGTTCTCCGGGCCACGGCCCACGCGCAAGGTGCCTCCCCGGAAGGCCACTCTCTGCGGCGGCCGGCCTGGCCCGGCGATCTCGATGATGGCCGCGGGCGCGGCCGTGGCAGGCACCTGGTACGCCATCGTGGCGCTCGACTGGTAAGGCCCGATCGGTGGCACTGGTCCCGTCGGCCGGCCTGGCGGCGCTTGCCCGGTGGCCGGGCGCGGCGGCGCTGGCGAGCGAGGCGGCCTGGGACCATCGCCTTCCACTCGACGAAGGCCGGTCGCGGCGGCGTTCAGGGCGCCTGGGTCCAGGACATCGGCGAGCACCGTTATCTCGCCCGCGCGCACCTCGTCGGTGGGTTCCAGCCAGATGCGTGGGCGAGCCAGGAGCGTGTAGCCGCGCTGGCGCGCGCGTGTCAGCAGGGCTTCGGAAAGGTCGCCTTCGAGCGTCGCGCGGTACCCCTCGAAATGGCCGTAGTCCCTCGGATTGAGCGTGATCCGGTATCGGTCGGGCACGTAGGTTCGGTCGTGGCTGATACGCCGTTCGGACTCCATGGCCCGCTCCAATCGACGCTGGAGCTGGACCGGCTGGAGGCGGGGATTGAAGAGGCGCGTCGCCGGCCGTTCGAAGAGCCGTTCGAAGAACCGCTCGATCGCCACGAGGGGACGAGTCATCGTGCGGCGGACTCTAGCAGAGGTTTCGCGGCACTCCGGTCGCGCGGCCTTGGAGCCCAGTGCCGGGCGACCATGGTCCGGAGGTACCAAGGCGCTTCTCCCGCGTGACGCCGCATCGCATCAGCCCTAGCCTGCCCCATACGCCCGGTGTGGTGCGGTTGGAGGGGTCCTCGAGCGATGATCGTGTCGGTCAGCGAGTCGTTCTGCGAACGATGCGGAACGCGCTACGGATTCGCATTGCCCGTCGTGGATAAGAAGCAGCGCGGCCTGGGCCTGAAATGCTCCTTGGCGGGCATAGTGAAGAGCAAAGGCTGGCCGCCGCGGCCCTCGATCCGTTCCTGACCGTCTTCCGCTTCTGCCTGGAGTCCCCCGGACTCAGCCCCGCTCAGGGCTGACTCGCCGAGCGGTCAGGCTGGATCCAGGGTCGGCGTCGTCGACTTCCGCCGCGTTCGATCCCGGCGGATGCGGGCCCATCCCGCCCCATACACCAGCATCTCGAAGATGAGACGCAGCCACACGAGCGCCCCGAAGACGGTCGCCAGCAGGCCCAGCCCGGACAGTCGCCCCACCAGGAAGGGCGCCAGAACGCTGAACAGAGCCGTCAGCAGTCCGATGCCGACGCCGGCGACCAACGCAGGCGGCAGTGCGGCGCGTAGCGGCGGGCTCGCGGTGGGTACCACGAGATAGGTGAACAGCACCACCAGGATGAAAACGACGATCATCAGGATCGTACTGAGTACCCGTATCCATTCGATGCCTTCCGGAAGGATCAACACGGCGTCAAGGAGCGACACCACGCTCGTGGCGATCACCGCAGCCAGCGCGGCACCGACCAGACCGAACACGGCCACCACGCCGCGGATACGCTGGACGATGATGCTGCGTGGAGCGCCTCCCGGGAACATGCGGCGCATGGTCTCGTCCAGGGAGCCGTAGAACCCGCTCGCTCCCCACGCCACCCCGACGATGCCCACGACGGAAAAGGCTCCCCTGCCCGCCACGAGTTGATCCAGCACTGCGTCGGCCAGGTCGGCCACGGCTGGGACCCGATCCACCAGTGACTCCACGATCTCCTGTGCACGGGCTGGGTCTCCGATGAGGAAGCCCAGCAGCCCGATCATGAAGAGAAGAGCTGGGATGATGGCGAACAGCGCGTTGAAGGCCAGGCCGGCCGCCAGCAGCCCCCCGCTGGCTTCACCGACCGCGGAGGTCACGGCCTGGATCTCCGCGACGCGCGGATCCCTCAGCGCACGCCGCTTCAGGACCCCCAGCCGGTCGCGAAGGCTGAGCCCGGGTGGATCGCTCATCTAGCCCCATCCCGGCCGCGGGCCACGTCAGCCGCCCGGGTCGGTGCTGTTCGACCTCTTCCGAGGCGTCTCAGGAGCAGGGTTGCTCTTACCGGCGGCCTCGCGGTCAGCCTTGGGCTTGACATCGCCCTTCGACCTGGCCCCTTCTGGGGAGGCTGGCTTGTCCGTCCCGGCGGCTCTATCGGCGCCGGCAGCCGGGGTCGCGTCTCTGGATCCGGACCCCTCAGAAGGTGACCCGTCCCCATCACCTTTGTCGGAAGCTGGCCTTGCGGCCGCCCGGGCGGCGTCCTTCTTCGCCCATCCCGAGCCCTTGAAGACCACGGCCGCTGCTGAGATGGCCTTGCGCAGCCGGCCGCCACAGACCTCGCAGACCGCTGGTCCATCCGCGTGGATCCCGTGGAGGACGTCCATGCGGCGCTCACAGGAGCCACAGACGTATTCGTAGGTGGGCACGCTCCCTGCTCAGCCCCGCACCGACCCCAGCACGACCAGCGCGTGACGTGCCGTGGGGCTGCGATCGTGATCGGCGTTGATCCACTGCATCGGCTGCTCCGGCTTCTGGATAGCAGGCGCCGCCTCGGCGAAGGCAAGGTCCAAAGGTCCGACCACCTCGATCGACGAGCGGGCCAGACCCAGCAGCATGTTGGGCAGCTCCTCCATGGCCTTGGGGCCCGCTGCCATGCGAACGCCCTGGCTGGACTTGGCCCGGTAGGTCAGCTTGAGCTCCTGTTCCTCGGCCTCGATGTCCTCCGGCAGGAAAGCCAGCGCCATTTCAGCGTTGGGCTGCGACTTGTTGCCGCGGCGTTTCAGGAGATCGAGGGGCACCGGCCTCACCTTCATGGTCGATCGCGCGGGAACAGAACCCGCCCGTGGAATCCTACCTTGTCGGACCGCCCGCTCAGGAGGTGGACCGCGCACGCAGACGCTCGACCCGTTCGCCGAGTTCGGTGAGCCGCTCCCGCGCACTCTGGACGACGTCGGGCGGGGCGCGCTCGACGAAGCGGTCGTCAGTCAGGCGAGCCTGTGTCTGAGCGAACAGACGTTCCGCATCCTCGAGTTCCCGAGTCAGGCGCTGGCGCTCCCGGGACGGGTCCGAATCACCCCTGGCCAGGCGAGCTTCGCCATGCCTCACCAGCACCGTCAGGGCACCCTCTGTGTCATCCAGATCCGCCCGGTGCGCGACGAGCGATGGCCTGACCCGGGCCAGCCGCCCCACGGCAGCCTCAAGGGCGCCGTACGCCGCGAGGGTGTCTGCGTCGGAGATGTGCAGCGTCGCCGGCAGCCAGGTTCCCGGCTCGATGCCCGCCTCGGCGCGAACGTTGCGCATGCCACTGACCAGCTCGATCAGTCCTTCCACGCCGCGGGCCTGGGCTTCATCTGCGCGCCGCCTCTCACGTTCCGCGTCCGGCCAGCCAGCCACGATCAACAGGTCCGGATCGCCGGGCAGAGACGGCAGGCGACCCCAGATCTCCTCGGTCAGGTGCGGCATGATCGGGTGGAGCAGTCGCAGATAGCGGTCCAGCACCCAGGTCAGGACAGCCCACGTCGCTGCCTGTCGATCGGCATCCTCCGCGGCGAGACGCACCTTGGCCAGCTCCAGGTACCAGTCGCAGTACTCGTTCCAGACGGCGTCGTGCAGCAACCTGGCGGCCTCGCCGAAAGCGAACGTGCGGTAGGCCTCCTCCACTGCCTCCACCGTCTGGGCACAGCGCACCAGGATCCAGTGCTCGGCCGGGCCGAGGTGACCCTTGACGGGAAGGTCGAGCGGGCCGTCGGACATGCCGTCTGGCCTTGCGCCCAGCACGAAACGGGCCGCATTCCAGAGCTTGTTGCCGAAGTTCCGTGCCCCCTCCAGTTGGCTCCTCCCCAGGCGCTGGTCGGCGCCGACGCCGCTGCCGTGCACCAGGGCGAAGCGGAGGGCGTCAGCACCCAGCTCATCGATGACCCCCAGCGGATCGATGGAGTTGTCCTTGGTCTTGGACATCTTCTTGCCGTACGGGTCACGCACCAGACCGGACAGCAGGACAGTCTCGAAGGGCTCGCGTGCCATCAGCCACTCGCCCAGCATCATCATCCGGGCCACCCAGAAGAAGAGGATGTCGTAAGCCGTCTCCATGACCGTGCCCGGGTAGTAGCGGCGCAGATCCTCGGTCGCTTCCGGCCAGCCCAGCGTAGAGAAGGGCCACAGGCCGCTGCTGTACCAGGTGTCGAAGATGTCCTCTTCCTGGCGCAGTTCGGTGGCGGGGCGCTGGCATGTGCCGCAGGCGTCTGGGCCATCGGCCTTGTCGCTGACCGTGACGTGATCATCCGGGCAGTACCAGGCCGGGATGCGGTGCCCCCACCAGAGCTGGCGGCTCACGTTCCAGTCGCGGATGTTCTCCAGCCACGCGAAGAAGACCTTCTCGTAACGCTTCGGCACTATCCGGGTCCGGCCTTCGCGGATGGCGGCCATGGCCCGCTCGGCCATCGGCTTCACTGCGATGAACCACTGGACCTTGATGCGCGGCTCCACGATGTCGTCCGAGCGCTGGCAGCGACCGATGACCATCTCGTGCGGTGTCGCCGCCGCCAGGTCGCCAGCCGACTCCAGCCCCGCCAGGACCGCCCGCCGGGCATCTGCACTCGACAGGCCAGCAAAGGGTCCACCCAGGCTGTTGATCGACCCGTCGTCCTCCATGACGTCGACGATAGGCAGGTCGTGGCGGCGCGCCACCTCGAAGTCAGCCTGGTCGTGCGCCGGCGTGATCTTGACCGCGCCCGTGCCGAACGCCCGGTCCACCATCTCGTCGGCGACGATGGGCACGATGCGGTCCACGAAGGGGATGCGCACCCGCCGACCGATGAGGCCACGGTGACGCTCGTCCTCGGGGTGCACGGCCACGGCGGTATCGCCCAGGATGGTCTCGGGGCGCGTGGTCGCCACAGTGATGGTCTCAGGCGGGCGGTCGTGGGCCGTGGCCTTGTCGCCAGTCGAGTCGCCGTCGCGCTCCTCTAGCAGCAGGTGATAGCGCACGGACCAGAGCGTGCCGGTCTCCGGCGTCGCGATGACCTCCAGATCCGAAAGACTCGTGAGGCAGCTCGGACACCAGTTGGTCAGCTTTTCAGCGCGGTAGGTGAGGCCGTCGTCGTGGAGCTGCTTGAAGCTGGTGCGCACCGCCTGCGCCGAGGCCTCGTCCATGGTGAAGCGTTCGCGAGACCAGTCGGCCGACAGGCCCAGCCGTCGCTGCTGTCCGCGGATGACGCCGCGCGTCTCTTCCATGAACCGCCACATCCGCTCGAGGTAGCGCTCCCGGCCCAGGGACTGACGCGTCTCCCCCTCCGCCGCAATGACCCCGTCCAGCACGAACTGCGCGGCGATCGAGGCGTGATCGACGCCCGGGAGCCAGAGGGTGGGACGGCACTGCATGCGGGCGCGGCGGACCATCAGGTCCTCGACGGTGCCCCGCGCCGCGTGGCCCAGGTGCAGGGCGCCGGTCACGTTGGGCGGCGGCTGGATGATGACGAACGGTGCCTTGGCCTGATCCGCACGAGAGCCCACGCCGTCGGGCGCGAAGACGTCGGCCTCAAGCCAGCGCGCGTAGACGCGCGGCTCGATCTCCGCCGGCCGGTACGCCTTGTCCATCCCGTTGCCGACGGTCTCGTTGGTCGGAGCGTTGGCAGCTTCCCTGCCGAGCGCCTGTTGGTCGTTCATCGTTACGGTCCTCGGAATCGAACACCCCGCTCGTCCAGCGGACGAACGGGGTCGTGGTACCACCTGCTGGTTCGGCTCTCGGCCAGGGTCCGCACATCGCGGACCGGCAGGGACGAGAGCCCTCACGGCGCGCTATCGGGCACCGGCACCGCCACAGCTCGCGAGTGACTTCACATCCATCGTGCCGGCGCGGGCTCTCAGCCAATGACCCACGCTCTCTGCCGGCCGGAGTGGACGCTACTCTTCTCGGTCGTTGCCGTAGGCCGCGGAGTCTATCGCACAATGGCCCGGAAACAAGTCCGCCCAGCGGCGGTGTGGATGGCCAGCGGCGCAGGATCGCGACCGCGACGCAAATGGAGCGAACTCGACCATGTGTTTCCAGACCGACTCGCGGCCGCCCATCCTGCCCATGGCAGGTGCCGCCGTGGACAGCCGGGATCTGGAGCTGGCCGCTGTCGACGGCAACCGTTTCTCGGCCATGGCCGCACTTGCCTCCGAGCGCCCAGAAGCCGGGATCCTGATCCTTCCCGACATCCGCGGGTTGCATCCCTACTACGAGGAGCTAGCGCTGCGATTCGCGGAGGCTGGCCTGGATGCCGTGGCTATCGACTACTT
>JALZLQ010000170.1 GCA_030858605.1 Chloroflexota bacterium | reverse complement strand
TGGGTGGAGGACCCGCGGCCACCCTCGCGGCGCGGCCGGCTTCGTAGGGGACGATGGCCGCGAGCGTCATGACCACCAGCACGAGCGAGATGATGTTCAGCCCAAGAGTGATGCTGGCCAGCCTGCCCCTTGCCAGGACGGCAACGACCGCCGCAGCCACCACGACGATCCCCCAGAAGGTGAGCTGTCCCCGCTCATCGAGGGAGAGCTTCGACAACTCCGGCTCCAGATGCCCGAAGAAAGAAAAAGCCACGACCGCAGCCGTGGCCACGAGGGCGCCGCGGCGTGCCCCCCAGAAGAGGACCAGGCACAGTGCCGTCACACCACCGGACACGATGAGGGCTCGTGCGAGCGGGTCGACCACGTCCACGAGCAGGACCTCGCTCAGGTTCGCGGCGTAGACGAAGAGCACGGAATAGGCCGCGAAGAGGAACGGATGGAGCGGTAGACGGGAGAGAAGGTTCACGACGGGCGCACCGTACCGCGGCCGGCAAAGTCATGCCCCGCTCGTCCGAGGAACGGACAGACGCAATGCAGCTGTGACGCTCGCGTGGTGATCGGTCAGCACCCTAAGACGAACGAAGCGTTAACGTCCTTCGGATACAGGTCGCATGTCCGCCACGACCGGAGAGGGCCGTGGCGACCGGAGGACACCCGTTCGCGACCGGAGGAGAAGTCCGTGGAACCCGTATTCGCCTACCTCGATGCAGCCTCAGGCAGCATGATCATCCAGGCGGTCATCGCCGCCCTCGTGGCAGGACCCATCCTGCTGCGCAACAAGATCGGCGCCGGTGCCCGTTTCGTGCGAGCCGCCGTCAGCCGTGATCGCCAGGAGCCGCACCCGTCTGACACGCACCGTCGTTGAGCGGTGACGGCCCGGATGGCCGTCCCGAGCAGGCCCCGGATCCCGCGTCAGTAGAGGACGAGCCCGCTTCGGTTGAAGCTGAGCCGGCGTCGTGGCGCGATCCGAGCGGGTTCGTATATCGCCGGAACGGAGTCGTGCACCGGCAGATCCAGCCCTCGTTCGCGAAGGAGTGGGATCACTTCGTGCGGAGCGGGCTCCACGACAGGCTGGTCGAGCGCGGCATGCTCGTGGGGCATGAGGATGTTGGACTCAAGGACGCCTTCGAAGCCTCCGCTCACGCGGTCATCCGGCCGGAGCCCATCGACTTCATCTCCTACCCCTACGAGTGGACCTTCGGCGAGCTTCGCGACGCGGCGCTCCTGACTCTCGACGCCCAGCTGGAAGCGCTGTCCGCAGGCATGACGCTGCGCGACGCATCTGCGTACAACGTGCAGTTCCGAGGTGTCCAGCCCGTCTTGATCGACTCGCTCTCCTTCGAGCGCCTGGAGCCCGACGCCCCGTGGATCGCCTATCGCCAGTTCTGCGAGCACTTCCTTGCGCCGTTGGCCTTGATGGCCGCCCGCGACATCCGAACCGGGCGCCTGCTGCGCGGCGGCATCGATGGCATCCCGCTCGACCTGGCCGCCCGGCTCCTGCCAGGTCGAAGCCGCCTCCGCCTCGGCCTTGGCGCGCACATCCATCTCCATGCGCGGTCGATGCGGCAACACTCCGGGGCGTCCGGCTCTGGCCGTAAGGCACGGCTCAGCCTTTCCCGGCAGATCGCTCTCATCGAGAGCCTGCGGTCGACCGTCGCTGGACTGCGCTGGGACCCGGAAGGGACGGAATGGGCAGACTATGCCGACAACACGAGCTACGACGATGAGGCTACGCACGCCAAGGAGGCGATCGTGGCGGCGATGCTCTCCGCGGCGAGGAGCGGCATCATTTGGGACCTGGGCGCCAACACCGGCCGCTACAGCGCGATCGCCAGTGGCCTGGGCCGGCGGGTGCTCGCCTTCGACATCGATCCCGCGGCGGCGGAGCGCCACTACCGCACATTGCGCCGGGATGGGCGCACGGATACCACACCCCTGGTGATGGACCTGGCCGACCCGAGTCCCGCGTTGGGGTGGGCCGGCCGAGAGCGCCGCTCCTTGGCGGAGCGAGGTGGAGACAGCGTCCTGTTGGCCCTGGCGTTGGTGCATCACCTGGCCATCGGGCGGAACGTGCCCCTGCCGATGCTCCTCGGCTGGCTGGCGGAGCTTGGCTCGGAGCTGATCATCGAGTGGGTGCCCCGCGAGGACGTCATGGCACAGCGCCTGCTCACCGCGCGCGAGGACATCTTCGACCGATACACGGAGGACGGGTTCCAGGCCGCCCTCGCGGAGCATTGGGTCGTCGTGGAGAGAGTGCCGATCGAAGGGACGCTGCGGGTGCTTTACCACTTGCGGCGCCGCTGAAAGGCGGAACAGGGGAGCCTGCGGTGCTACGCCGTTGAGTCGGCTTCAGAGCATCACGGGCGCGAGTTTCCGCGACTTGCGGTTTCGGGCGTCCGCCGACC
>JALZLQ010000156.1 GCA_030858605.1 Chloroflexota bacterium | reverse complement strand
GACTCCTTGCGTGCTGCGCGGATGGAGGAATGCAACCGGGCCCTCGGCGCCGCGTCGGGGTGCGGCGTCCACCAACTCCGCGCCTCCGGCGGCCAGGTCGGTGAGCGCCCGCGCAAGGTCGGGAACCTCGAAGCAGACGTGGTGGAAGCCCTCGCCGCGAGACTCCAGGAAGCGCGCCACGCCGGTGTCCGGATCGACCGGCTCCACTAGCTCTACCTTGCTCTCACCCACTGCCAGGAACGCGATGCGCACGCCGTCCGACTCCATGGCAACGATCTGCTCGACGGGCAGGCCCAGCAGGTGGTGCCAGAGCGCCAGGGCGTCGTCCATGCTTCGGACGACAACAGCCACGTGGTGGACTCGACCTAACCCCAGGCTTCGGGCAGACCCCTCGAGCACGCTTGACATACCCCTCAGACCGTGAGGAGCTCGCGGTGCTCGCCCCAGCAAGCGCGCAGCCGGTCACTCATCTCGCCCAGCGTGGCGCCGGCCTTGGCTGCCTCGATGAGCGCCGGCAGCAGGTTCTCGCGGCCGGCGGCAGCGCTCGCCACGCCATCCATGGCCCCAGTCCAGCGAGCCGCATCCCGCTGCGCCCGAAAGCGGCGCACACGCTCGACCTGCGCCTGCTCGGACGCCGGGTCCACCCGCTGAAGGGCCGGGCCGGCGACCGGATCATCCACGAAGCCATTGACCCCGACCACGATCCGCTCCCCGGTCTCCACCTCGCGCTGGTAGCGGAACGCCGCCTCCTGGATGGCCCGCTGCTGGAAGCCTCGCTCGATGGCCTTGAGGGCACCACCCATGGCCTCGATCTCCGCCAGGTACCCGCCGGCCGCTGCCTCCAGCTGGTCGGTCAGGGTCTCGACGTAGTAGCTGCCCGCCAGGGGGTCGGGCGTCTCGGTCACGCCGCTCTCGTGGGCCAGTATCTGCTGCGTGCGCAGCGCCAGGCGAGCCGACCCTTCAGTGGGCAGCGCCAGGGCCTCGTCGCGGGCATTGGTGTGCAGGCTCTGGGCTCCACCGAGCACTGCGGAGAGGGCCTGGACCGTGGTACGCACCACGTTGTTGTCGATGGACTGGGCGGTGAGGCTGGAGCCAGCGGTCTGGACGTGGAAGCGACACATCATGGAGCGCGCCTCGGTCGCGCCGAACCGGTCACTCATCACGCGCGCCCACATCCGGCGGGCGGCCCGGAACTTGGCCACTTCTTCGAAGAGCTCGCTCCAGGCCGCGAAGAAGAAGCTCAGCCGGCCGGCGAAAACGTCGATATCCAGGCCTCGAGCACGGGCGGCCTCCACGTACTCGATGCCGTCGGCGATGGTGAAGGCCAGCTCCTGCGCAGCGGTGGCACCGGCCTCGCGCATGTGGTAGCCGCTGATGGAGATCGTGTTCCAACGCGGCAGGTCCGTGGCACAGAACTCGAAGATATCCGTCACCAGGCGCAGGGAGGCATCGGTCGGGTAGATGTAGGTGCCCCTCGCGATGTACTCCTTGAGGATGTCGTTCTGGACTGTCCCACCCAGGCGGTCCCGAGGCACGCCTCTCCGGTCAGCGACGCCTACGTAGAACGCAAGCAGGATGGCCGCTGTGGCGTTGATGGTCATGGAGGTGGTGATCTCGCCCAAGGGCAGATCGGCTAGCAGCGCCTCCATGTCCTCCATGGTGCTGATGGGCACGCCGACCCTGCCCACCTCCCCTGCTGCCTGGGGAGCATCCGGGTCGTAGCCCATCTGGGTGGGCAGGTCGAAGGCGACGGACAAGCCGGTCTGACCGCGCTCCAGGAGGTAACGGAAGCGCGCGTTCGTGTCGGCGGCAGTCGAGAAGCCGGCGTACTGGCGCATCGTCCAGAGCCGGCCGCGGTACATCGTGGGCTGCACCCCGCGGGTGAAGGGGTACTCGCCGGGACGGCCCAGGTCGCGATCCTCATCGAGAGAGGCCGAATCGGCTGGGGTATAAAGCGGGGCGATCTCGATGTCGCTCGAGGTCCGGAAAGCGGATAGGCGCTCACCCTGCCCAGCGAGCGCCTTCGCACGCGTCGTGGCCTCCCAGCGCGCGCGTGCGGCATCGGCCGATCTGGGGCTCCGCTCCTTCGAGTCGCTCATGGTCAGAAGCATACGGGCCGCAAGACCGCTACTCCAGCGCAACCAGCTCGTCGCCCAACTCGACCGTCTGTCCCACGTCGACCGGCAGGCGGCCGACGATGCCTTCGCGCGGCGCCCTCACCTCGTTCTCCATCTTCATTGCCTCGACTGCCAGCAGGCGTTGCCCAGTCTCGACCGATTGACCGCGCTGGACCCAGACGCGGACGACACGCCCGGGGATCTGGGCTCGGATGCTGATCCCTGCATTGGTACCAGCCGCCTGCGCCGCTCGGGTGCCGCGTTCCCTGAGGCGGGCGCGTTGGGCCGGTTCGACGTTGACGTGGAGCAACCACCCGTCCACCACGGCCTCGTAGCGGCGCAGGCCGGCGGCGCGCGAGGCCGGGGTGTCCGTCAGGCGCCGAACGCTCGACACGTGGTGACGCCCGGCCAGCGGATCGAATGACTCGATGGGATCCGTCTCGACCACCACCGGCACTGGCCCGTCTACCCTGAGCAGCAGTCGCCCCCGAAGCCCTACGGCCACCTGTCTACCGCCTCCTGGCGCGCAGTCTGCCCCCACGAGTCGATCGCGCGGTGGTTCGTCGGCTTCGGCGGCGTTGCTCTCGGATGCACCGGCACGTCGGTCGACGCGACGCGCGCCACCACCTCAACTGCTCGTTGCGCAGCCGCGCGCCATAGCGGGATCGGGTCCCAGGCCCGGGCAACGAGGTCTGTGCGGACGCGGCCGGCAACGAAGTCGTCCAGATCCACCAGCCAACGGTGGAACGGGAGCGTGGTCTGGATCCCGCCGATGTCGAAGTCGTCGAGCGCCCGCCGAAGTCGTTCGAGAGCGACATCACGATCGGGTCCGACCACCATCAGCTTGGCCAGGAGCGGGTCGTACTCCGCCGATACCACGG
>JALZLQ010000130.1 GCA_030858605.1 Chloroflexota bacterium | reverse complement strand
GTGGCCGTGCTGGGCTGTGGACCCATCGGCGTGATGGCCGTGGCGGTCTGCCGCCAGGCAGGTGCCGGCCGCATCTTTGCCACCGACATGAACCCTGAGCGCCTGGAGATGGCGCGTCGCATGGGTGCGGACGTGACCATCAGCGCGGGCGAGGATGTGGTCGGCCGCATCCGCTCAGAGACGGATGGCAACGGAGTGGATGTCGTGCTGGAGATGTCCGGCGCAGAGCCGGCCCTGCACCAGGGTCTGGCGGCAGTGACGAACGGTGGTCGCATCTCGCTGCTAGGCACTCACACCCGGCCAGCCTCCATCGACCTCTCCGCCGAGGTCATCTTCAAGGGCCTGCGTATCCACGGCATAACCGGACGGCGGCTCTACGAGACCTGGTACCGGACTACCGCTCTCCTCGAGGAGGGCCTCGACCTCACGCCGCTCATCACCCATCGCCTGCCGCTCTCGCGCTACGCCGAGGCCTTCGAGCTCGTGGCTTCTGGGCACGCGGGCAAGGTCGTCCTGCTGCCCCAGGAGGAGTGACGCCATGAGCAGCCGAGCTGCGCCGGACACCGCTCGGGACGGTGGCCAGGACTCGACCCGCCGGGATCCGTTGGCCTACCTGGCCGAGGAGATACGTACACTCCAGGACCAGTCGCTCTACCGGCCGCTGGCAGTGATGGACGGCCGCCAGGCGCCCGAGACGACGATGGACGGGCGGCCGGTCATCAGCCTCTCCTCCAACAACTACCTCGGCCTGGCGACTCACCCGCACCTGGTGGATGCCTCCGCCAAGGCAGTGCACGAGCTGGGCGTGGGCAGTGGGGCAGTGCGCACCATCGCCGGCACGATGGCTCTCCACGAGGAGCTGGAGCGCCGCCTCGCCAAGTTCAAGCACACGGAGGCGACGCTCGTCTTCGGCTCCGGCTTCACGGCCAACAGCGGCGTCATCCCGACCATCACCACAGACGCCGACCTGATCGTCTCGGACGAGCTCAACCATGCCTCGATCATCGACGGGGTGCGCCTCTCCAAGGCCTCCCGCGCCGTCTACCCGCACAAGGACGTGGACGGGTTGGAGTCGGTCCTGCGGGAGGCCCGCGACAAGGGCGGCCCGCGCGGCAGCTACCGCGCCATCCTGGTCATCACCGACGGCGTCTTCAGCATGGACGGAGACATCGCGCCACTGCCCGGCATCTGCGAGGTGGCCGAGGGGTACGAGGCCATCGTGATGGTCGACGATGCCCACGGCTCGGGCGTGCTGGGCCGCAACGGTCGGGGAACGGTGGACCACTTCGACCTCAACGGCCGGGTCGACATCCAGGTGGGCACGCTCTCCAAGGCCATCGGCGTGCTTGGCGGATACGTGGCCGGTCGCCAGCACCTGCGCGACTTCCTGGTCCAGCGCGCGCGGCCCTTCCTCTTCTCGACGTCGCACCCGCCGGCCGTGGCAGCCGCCTGCCTGGCGGCCCTGGACGTGCTGGAGACGGAGCCGGAGCGCATCGAGCGGCTGTGGGAGAACACGCGCTTCTTCAAGGGCGGCCTGCAGGCGCTTGGGTTCGACACGGGCATCAGTGAGACGCCCATCACGCCCATCATCGTGGGCCAGGCCGAGACCGCCCAGCGGATGACGCGGGCACTATTCGAGCGAGGGGTGTTCGCCACGTCCGTGGTCTTCCCCACCGTGGCACTGGACAAGGCGCGCCTGCGGACCATCGTGTCGAGCGAGCACACTCGCGAGCAACTGGAGACGTGCCTTGAGGCGTTCGAGCACGTGGGCCGCGAGCTACGTGTCATCTGACGAGGCGCGAAGCGCTACCGTCGGCCGATCGAAGCGTGGATCAGGCGGCCTGGTCGGGATCGTCGGGCCGGCCGACCTTTGACCGGTCCGCGCGCGCGTTGGGTCTGCCTGGACGTGGGCGAGACGCTCATCGATGAGACGCGCCTCTGGTCCATCTGGGCAGACATATTGGACATCCCGCGGCTGACCTTCATGAGCGCTTTCGGGGCGGTCATCGCGCGTGGCGGCGAGCATCGCGGCGTCTTCGAGCTGGTGGACCGCCCGGACTGGGAGGACCACATGGCACGTGTGCAGGCGCTCTACGGCGGGTTCCAGGCGGAGGATCTCTACCCCGATGCGCTGCGTGCCCTGGCGGCGCTGCGCGACGCCGGTCATCGCGTATCGATCGTGGCCAACCAGCCCATCGTGCGCACCGCGGAGCTGCGAGCCCTGGGCGTGCCTGCCGAGGTGGTAGCCATGAGCGACGAGCTGGGCGTCTGGAAGCCCGACCCCGCCTTCTTCCAGGCGGCGCTGCGGCTGATGGGTGACCCTGATCCGGCCGAGGTCATCTACGTGGGCGACCGCATCGACAACGACGTCCTGCCAGCCGCGGCGGCCGGCCTGCGAGCGGTCTGGATCCGACGCGGACCCTGGGGCGTCATCAGCGGCAGCGCGCCCCCGCAGGCGGTCCTCGTGGTCGACACACTGGACGAGCTCGTCGAGCGGCTGGCCGATGGCTGGACACCGGCCGATGTTTGACGGCATGGCCTGCGGCTGAGGTCATGTCATCACTGAGGCTGACGATCGTCGGCTGCGCCCCGGCCTACGCCCTGCGGCCCGGCCACGCGTCGTCCTGCTACCTGGTGGAGTCCGGTGAGGAGGGCGTCCTCCTGGACATCGGCCAGGGAGCTTTCGCTTCACTTGGCGACTACCGCGAGCCGTCCACCCTTGCGGGGATCGTCATCAGCCACCTGCACCCCGATCACGCCATCGACCTGATCCCGCTGCGGCACTACCTGCGCTATGGGTCGGGCCAGCCCCGTTCCGTGCCGCTGCATGCTCCGGCCGAGCTGCGGACCAGACTCGACGCACTGATGGGAGAGGCTGGCTTCCTGGATGGGCTGCCCGGTCCCGACCTTTCGCCCGGCACGTTCTCCCTCGGGCCGCTTCGGATCGAAGCTCGCCCCGTCAGCCACGCGCTCAACAGCTTCGGCTTCCGCGTCACGCCAGTCGAATCACCCGAGGCAAGCGCGGGACTGGTCTATTCGGGAGACTGCGGGGAGCCGGAGGACCTTCTCGCGCTGTTGCGGGAAGGGGACACCATCCTGTGCGAGGCCTCCTGGGGCACGTCTGACACAGTGGCACCGGAAGCGGCCCACCTCACGGCGCGCCAAGCGGCGGAAGTGGCTCGTGACGGAGGTGCCGCGCGTCTGATCCTCACGCACATCCTCGACGCGCACGAGCCGGCGGCGGCCGCGGAGGCCGCGCGATCGAAATTCGCCGGTCCCGTGGACCTGGCGCGGCCTGGCCTGATAGTCGACATCGGCTGACCGTTCGACGCTGCGGTACCCTCCGGTCCCGCCATCGTGAGGGACGCGTCACAGATGTCCGACACCCAGGGCTCGCTCCGAGGCCTTATCCGCGCTCGATTGGACGACGCGTGGCGCCGCGCCGAGGCCGACGGCACGCTGCCCGCACTGCCGGACGGTTCGGACGCCCCGACCGTGGAGCTGGCGCGCCCGGCGGATCCCGAGCACGGGGACCTGGCCACCAACCTGGCCTTGAAGCTGGCACGTCCGCTGCGGCGATCCCCGATGGAGATCGCCCAGGCGCTCGTGACGGCGCTTGCTTCGGGGAGAGACGTGGGCGGGTCGGGGCCGCTGACCGAGGCGAAGGCCGCCGCCCCTGGATTCGTCAACCTCCGCCTGTCGCCGAGTGTCCTGGAGGCAGGCCTGGACGGTGCGCGCAGGGCAGGCGGACGCTTCGGCTCTGTGGAGGCGAGGCGGCCGCAGGACATCGACATCGAGTTCGTCTCGGCCAACCCGACCGGACCGCTGACCGTGGGCAACGCGCGCGGCGCGTTCGTGGGCGACCTGCTCTCCCGGGTCATGGAAGCGGGTGGTCACCGGGTCACGCGCGAGTACTACTTCAACGATTCCGGTCGCCAGGTAGACCTGCTGGGCGCATCCGTGGCGGCGCTGCGTGCGGCCGCACCGTTGCCGGAGGAGGGCTACCGCGGTGAGTACGTGGCGCGCCTCGCCGACGAGCTGCCCGCGGAGATCTGGGCACGAGCCACCGAGCAGGGCGCCGAGCGGGATGCCCTCGTGGGAGCCTGGGCCTCCGAGCGCGTGCGCGCCGGCATCGAATCAAGCCTGGAAGCGCTGGGCGTCCACTTCGACGTCTGGAAGAGCGAGGCCTCGCTGCACGCCGAGGGTTGGGTGGAGCGGGCGGTGGAGCGACGTCTCCGTCTTCCAGACGTCGAAGTGAACGCCGAGGTGCTCTAGGCTCTCCTCTATGCCCGAGCGGATCCGTTCCGACGCCCACGCACCGAGGATCGCGTCGCGGGCGGCGCCCGGCTCGATCGCG
>JALZLQ010000105.1 GCA_030858605.1 Chloroflexota bacterium | reverse complement strand
CACCTGCGGGTCAGCTACGCCAACTCGCGCGAGAACATCAGCCGCGCGCTGGAGCGCTTCGCGCAGGTCGCCGCGAGCGACAGGAAGCCGGAGCCATCGCCGGCGTGACTGACCGCCAGCGCGTGTTCGTCACACGTCGCATCCCCGAAGCCGGGCTGCGACCGGTCCTCGCCCAGACCGACGCTGATCTCTGGGATGACGAGCTGCCGCCACCGCGCGAGGAGCTGCTCCGCCGCGTGGTCGGCGTGGAGGGCCTGCTCTCTCTCCTCACGGACCACGTCGACGACGAACTGCTGGACGCTGCCGGCCCGCAGCTCAAGGTCGTCAGCAACTTCGCCGTCGGCTTCGACAACATCGATGTGCCGGCCTGCACGCGGCGGGGCATCCCCGTCGGCAATACCCCCGGCGTGCTCACCGAGACGACCGCCGACCTCGCCTTTGCCCTTCTGATGGCCGTGGCGCGGCGTCTGCCGGAGGCCCACGACTACGTGCGCGACGAGAAGTGGCAGACGTGGGGACCGCTGCTCCTACTGGGCCGGGACATCAATGGCGCCACGCTGGGTATCGTCGGATTCGGGCGGATCGGCCGCGAGATGGCCAAGCGGGCGGGTGGTTTCGGTATGCGCGTGCTCTATCACGATGTCCATCGCGCGACACCCGAAGAGGAGGCGGCCTTGGGCGCCGAGTCGGTGGAGATGGAGCAGCTACTGGCGGAGAGTGACTTCGTCTCGCTACACACCAACCTCTCGCCGGAGACGCACCACCTGCTGGATGCCGCCGCCTTCGGGCGCATGAAGTCCGGCGCCATCGTCATCAACACCAGCCGGGGCCCGGTCATCGACCACGAGGCGCTGTACGAGGCGCTGACGTCAGGGCATCTCTTCGGAGCGGGCCTAGATGTGACCGACCCGGAGCCGCTACGTGGCGATCATCCGCTGGTGGGCCTCCCCAACTGCCTGATCGTGCCGCACATCGCGTCTGCGTCGGAGGCGACGCGTGACCGGATGGCGGAGATGGCCGCGGCCAACCTGCTGGCCGGCCTGCGCGGCGAGCGCCTGCCCACGGCGGTCGATGACGCGGTCTACGAGCGAGACCCCCCGCCTGGGACGTGAAAGGGGCACCACTCCCGGTGCCCCTTCCCTCGGTCGCGATCGGCGCGTCCTACCTGGTGGCGGTCTGCTCGACCTCACCGCGCCAGGCGCCGGTCTCGGTGCCGCGGCTCTCGATGTACTCCTTGAAGCGCTTCAGGTCACCTTTCACGCTGCGGTCCGGCACGCCCAGCGCGTCGCCCACGTTCTCAAGGACGCCTTCGGGATCGATGTCCATCTGCACCGTGACGCGGGTCACGTTCTCGTCGATGCGATGGAACGTCACCACGCCGGCATTCGATCCGTCGTCGGCGTTCCAGGCGACCCGCTCATCGGGATTCTGCTCGGTGACCGTGGCCTGCCAGACCTTTTCCTTGCCGGCGATCTCCGCGGTCCACTCCAGGTGCGTATCGTCGAGCTGACGGACCTGCTTGACGTTGTTCATGAACTGCGGGAACTCTTCGAACTGCGTCCACTGGTTGTAGGCGGTCCGTACCGGGACGTTGACGTCGATGCTCTCTGTCACGTTGGACATCTGGTGCTCCTTCTGGCTGCCACGGCGGCGGCGATGGGCTCGGGGTTCCGACCGGCTGGCACCGGCTCATGGCCGGCCCGGGTGCGTGTGCCGGGTCGGACTCCAGCCTAGAGGACGCCCGCTGGCCTCCGCGACAGCACGCCAACGGGCCAAGTTGCAGAGGTCTTGCAGCTGCCTTCCGGGGCTGGCTGGACCATGGTTAGACTTCGAGGATGCTCGTTGCGCTGCTGACGAAGATGGTGGTCCTCGGCTTCGGCGCCATCCAAGGCCTCTTGACCCTGCGCCTGGTGATGGGCTTCCTGGACCTGCCACGGGCGATCATGCAGTTCGAGCCAACGGTGATCGTGCTCAGCGAACCGCTCATCGACCCCTTTCGCGGATTCCAGGGCCTGCTCGGTGGCGGGCTTGGCGGGCTGGGCGGGATGCCGGGGGGCGGCTTCACGGGTGGGCTCGACTCGGCCGTGCTCGTGGCACTCGTCGGATGGTCGCTGGTGGAGTTGGTCGTGCTGGGTGTACTGCGCATCTTTCGCGGCAGGGACGGCGCGAACGCCTGATCCCAGCCGCAGCGGTCCGCTAACCCCAGCCGCGATCGCTGACCTCAGCCGCGATCGACTCGACCCGGCGGCGGCCGCCGCCTCGGTGCCGGTTGGCCCGTGCTGCCTCCATCGGGCCGCACCTCGAGGTGCTTGCCCCTGATAGTGGCGTCCTGGAGCGCGCGGATGATGCGATCGGCCGAGGATGCCGCCACCTCGACCAGGGAGTGATCGTCGCGGATCTCGATGGCCCCGATCACGTCGCCTCGCACCCCGGCCTCGTTGGTGATGGCGCCGACCAGGTCGCCCGGTCGCAGTCCCGCCCGCCGGCCGCCACCGATGTAGAGGCGAGCGACGCCGTCGTCGCCCTGCGGCGGGAACGGCCGCCGTCCGCCGGGGCCTGGGCCGGGACCCCCGAACGTGGCCGCACCGCGTCGCGGCTTCCCACCACTCCAGCCTGGCCCGCTGCCCATCTGTGGCCGGCCGCCAGCCCCCTTGGCACCACCAGCGGAGGGCAGCGTGGCAGTCGGAACGTCCGCCTCACCCTCGGAGCGGGGGCTCGCGGCATCAAGCAGGCTGACCGCAGCCAGGGCCAGGTCGACCAAGTCGAACTCGTCCGCCAGCGGCTCGACCACCGCTCGGAAGCGCTCTACGTCGTCGTTGAGCAACGCCTCACGGAGCGTGGCACGCAGCAGGTCCAGACGCTTCTCGCGCAGGTCCGCCACGGTGGGCAGCTTGCCCACCTCGAGACGCGTTCGGGTGAACGTCTCGATGTTGCGCAGCAGCCGGTGCTCGCGCGGCTCGACCAGGGTCACGGCCACACCCTCACGCCCGGCGCGGCCGGTTCGCCCGATGCGGTGGACATAAGCCTCGGGTGCGGACGGGACGTCGTAGTTGACCACGTGCGACACATGCGGGATGTCCAGGCCGCGCGCCGCCACGTCCGTGGCCACCAGCACGTCCAGCGTCCCGTCACGGAAGCGGCCCATGATCCGGTCGCGCTGCTCCTGCGAGAGCCCGCCGTGCAGTGCGCCGGCGTCATAGCCGCGTCCTGAGAGCGCGTCCGCGAGCTCATCGACCTCATGGCGGGTGCGTGCGAAGACCAGCGCCGACGGATCCGACTCCACATCGAGGAGCCGGCTCAACGCTGCCAGCTTGTAGCCGCGGTGGACCACGTAGGCCACCTGCCGAACGGCCGATGGCTCGGCGTCCGTGGATGGCACGCGGGGGACGGTGACGCGCACCGGATCGCGTAGGTGGCGCTTGGCCAGCCGCGCGATGGTGGGCGAGATGGTGGCGGAAAAGAGGGCCGTCTGGCGCTCTCTCGGGGCCGAGCCCAGGATCAGCTCCAGGTCCTCCGCGAAGCCCATGTCCAGCATCTCGTCGGCCTCGTCCAGGACCGCGACGCGCACGTCGTCCAGCTTGAGCGTGCCGCGCTTCAGGTGGTCCACGGCACGGCCGGGCGTAGCTACCACCACGTCCACGCCCCGGCGCAAGCCCTGGAGCTGGTGGTGGATCGACTGACCGCCGTAGACGGGCAGCACGCGCGCGCCGGACCCTCGCCCGTACCGATGCACGGCCTGGGCGACCTGCATGGCCAGCTCGCGCGTGGGCACCAGCACCAACGCTGAGGGGTATCCGGCGCGCCCCTCACCGACCGGGATCCGCTGAAGGACGGGCAGCGCGAATGCGGCCGTCTTGCCCGTGCCGGTGGGCGCCTCGGCCAGCACGTCCCGTCCCTCCAGCAGCGGCGGGATGGTCTGCACCTGTACCGGCGTCGGCTCCTCGTAGCCCAGCTCGGACAGAGCTTCCAGCAAGGAGGCGTCCAGGCCCAGCTCGGCGAAGGCGCCGGTCGCGACGAGCGTGGGCACCCCCTCGCGGGCAGGTTCAAGGGCGAGCTGGTCGGTCATGGACCCCGAACGTTATCAGGGCGGGACTTCCAGCCATCCCTCTCGTGCCGCCCGGGCCGCCAGCTCCGTGCGCGAGCGCACGTCGAAGTCCTCGTAGAGACGGGTCAGGTGGGCTTCGACGGTGCGCGTGATGACGCCCAGGTCCGCCGCGATCTCGTCGTTGCTCAGCCCCCGCACGAGGCGCTCCAGGATCTCGCGCTCCCTGCCAGAGAGTGGCCGTCCGCCGAGGTCCGGTCGACTCGTGAAGTGGATGCGACCGGCCGCGGCGTGGCGGATGGCGTCGATCAGTTCGCGCGTGGGAGCCGTCTTGACCACGAACGCCGCGGCGCCGGCGCGGAAAGCGAAGGCCGCGTATTGCGGCACGTCGTACGCCGTCCAGACCACGATCGCCGGACGTCTCTCACCCGGCGGTGCCGGCGTTGCCAGGAGGTCCAGACCGCGCTCACCGCCCAGCCGGATGTCCAGCACCAGCACATGCGGAGGATCCACGGCATCGGCGAGGGCCCTGGCTTCGGCCAGGCTGCCCACCACGCCGACGATCTCGAGATCCTGCTCGCGAGCAAGCAAGCCGGCCGTCCCCTCGCGCAGTGCAGGGTGGTCGTCCACGATGGCGACGCGGATGCGTTCGCCGCTCATCCCGCAGCCGGTGTCCATTCCAGTTCGACATGGGTGCCGCCGCTCGGCGGGGCGGCCATGACCAGGCGAGCGCCGATGGATTCCGCGCGCTGCGACATGGACAGAAGACCGAGGCGTCCCTCCCGCTGGGCACGCGCGGGCGCTGCTCGATCAAGCCCGGATCCCGCGTCATGGACGCTGAGCGACACGAGATCGGGCCGCGCGTCGTAGCGGATCCTCACCGGGGGGCGTCCGTGCTTGATGGCGTTCATCAGCGCCTCCTGGGCGATGCGGTAGATAGCCAGCTCCACCTGAGCCGGTGGCCGGGCTCGCGTGTGCAACTCGAGCTCGACCTCTGCGCCAGATCGCCATGACAGCCGATCCACCAGCCACTCGAGTGCTGGACCAGCGCCAAGATCCTCCAGGATCGGGAGCTGGAGCTCGTTGCCGATGGACCGCAGGTCAGTGGCGATGGACCGCGCGATGGCGGCGTTGTCGAGATCCCCCGACTGATCCAGCCGCTGCACCAGGAGTGTGATGTCGCCCAGCGGACCATCGTGCAGCGCAGAGGCCAACCGAGCCCGTTCGGATTCGGCCGCCGCGACCACCAGGTCACGCTGCACGATGGCGCTGCCCGCCGCGCGAGCGAGAGGACCGATAGCGACTCGAGCCAGGATGACGGCCATCGCCGCGGCCGCGAACAGTGGCACGGCGAAGATCTGCCAGATCGGCGTCAGGAGCGCGATGCCTGTGACGACGGGCACCGTCCCGGCAGTGGTGAGCCCCAGCGCGCCGAGGATACGGGCCTGGTTGCTCGTCCCGGCCTCGGCCTCGCGCAGTACCCACCAGGCGGCCATGCCCGCCGGCATCGCCAACGCGACGGTCAGCAGGGCCGATCGCGCCGCCAGCCCTGCCGACGGAGTACCCATCGTCTGGGCGGCCAGGTCCGAGGCGGTCGTGGTGCCCGCCGTGATCCAACCCACCACTACGGCGCTCGACACACAGGTCACGACGGTCCAGGCGACACGTCTCGAGAGCTCCGCCTCCGCGATACGTACCGACAGGGCCAGCCCGAGTGGCAGGGACGCCACGGCTGCCACGGTCAAGCCCACTGCGGCCGGCAAAGGATGAGGCCACGCCAGGAACGGGACGGCGGACAGCGGCGCCGTGGCCGCGAGGGCCAG
>JALZLQ010000050.1 GCA_030858605.1 Chloroflexota bacterium | reverse complement strand
GACCAGGCCACGGTCGATCGTCTCAAACGCGAGGACATCCAGCTCCTCTATCGCATCCGGGACAAGGACGAGGCCGCGGTGGCCGAGCTCTACTCCCGCTACAGCGGACCGCTGTACTCCCTGGCCTACCAGGTCACACGAGCGGAGCGCTTCGCGCAGGAGGTGGTCCAGGAGGTCTTCTTCGCGGTCTGGCGCGAGGCTGGGCGCTTCGATCCCCAGCGCGGAGCCGTCTCCAGCTGGCTCTTCACGTTGACCCGCCACAAGGCCATCGACCTGGTGCGCAAGGAGGCCAACGTCTCGAGGCGGCAGGCTCCTGAGGCAGCCTTGGAAACGCGCAGCTCGGACCAGGACGTGGATCACGAGGCGTGGCTCAACATCAGACGCGACCGCGTGCAGGACGCAGTGAGCCGCCTCCCTGATCCACAGCGGACCTGCGTCGAGCTGGCCTTCTTCCGCGGCTTGACGCACGTGGAGGTGGCAGAGGAGCTGGCCATCCCGCTGGGCACTGCCAAGACCCGTATCCGCACGGGTCTGCTGCGTCTGCGCGATCTGTTGGGGGACTCGGTGTCGGAGTCGGAGCAGGCATCGGAACGATGGATCACGCAGGCCTCCGAGAGCTGATCGCTGGCGGGGTGCTGGGCGGCCTGGACCGCGCCGAGCGCTTCGTCATCGATGGGCATCTCGCTGCTTGTCCCGAGTGCCGCCGCCTGGAAGGGCAGCTGTCGGATGTGGCCATGGACCTGGCCTTGTGTTCGGAGCCGCGAAGCGCACCCCCACGACTGCGCGATCAGGTGCTGGCGACTCTGTCCGGGGCGCATTTCAGGACCAGCAGTGATCTGCGCTCCACGGGACGGTCGCTGCCGGCGATGATCCGTCCGGTGAGCAGGCTGGGCTGGGCTCCGGCCGCGCTGTCATTCGTGCTGGCGGCGGCCCTGTTCGTCGTTGGTGCGGGCTGGCTGACCGCCCGCGCGGAGCTGGAACAGACACGCGGCCTCCTGGTCTCCGCGACCGCTGAGCGAGGCACCCAGACAGCGGCCATCCAGTTGGTCGCCGATCCGGCGCATGCCAGCGCCTGGCTCGACCCTAGCGGCCCCGGCTTCGAGCGCTCCGTGCTGATGGTCTACCTGCCCGGCTCTCGACAGACCTATCTCGTCGCGTTCGGGCTGCCCCTCACGCCGGAGGGACGTGTCTACCAGTTCTGGCACGCGGACGAGGCAGGCGTCCATCCGGGGCTCACCTTCGCGGTGAACGACGCCGAGGTGCTGCTCATCCCCATCGAGCTCGACCTGTCGCTGGCCCAGGCTGCGATGCTGACCCTGGAGCCGGTGGGCGGCGCCCAGGGCGAGCCGGGCCCCGATGTGGTCTTCGGAGAGCTGCCCTCAAGCTGACCGACGTTTCGGCTCGGCGCGGCCGCCTCGGAGGTATGGATCAGCCCGGGCGGCCGAAAGCTACGGCGACGGCGATCACGGCCACCAGGGCGAAGACTCCCGAGAGGCGCAGCAGCTGATCGCCGCCCAGTCGCTGGCCCTGGGCCGGCTCAGAGGCTGGGCTGGCTGGACCGAGCGGCGTCGATCGTGTAGCAGGCTTCCCGCCGGCCCGTTGCCAGAAACTGGCCAGCGTGGCCCCCTTGGGAACCAGGATGAAGCCCAGCCAGGCACCCGCCAGCAACCCGCCGATGTGGGCCGCGTTGTCGATGTTGGGGATCGCGAAGCCGAGGAACAGGTTGATCACGATGAGCATGCCGATCTGGCCGGTCAGGTTGCGGGCGCCACGGGTCAGCGCCGGCTTGTGCACGCGGTCGCTCACCAACAGCATCCCGAACAGCCCGAAGACCGCGCCGCTTGCCCCCACGGAGACCGCGCTGGGCGAGAAGACGAAGCTGGCCGCGGAGCCAGCGGCCGCGGTGAGCAGGAAGATCAAAGCGAAACGCGGCGACCCGTAGAGCCCTTCCACCAGCGGCCCCACGATGAAGAGCGCATACATGTTGAAGCCGAGATGGATGATCCCCCCGTGGACCAGGGCGACCGTGACCAACCGCCACAGCTCGCCCTCAGCGACGAGTGGCTTGATCAGGCCGAGCATCTCGATCCAGGGGTCGCCGCTCAGCCCGTACGGCAATTGCGCGAGCCCGATGCCGACGGTCACGGCCAGGATCGCCCAGGTGACCATGGGCGTGGGCAGGACGCCGGTCCGGGAGCGGCTGAAGTGGCGCTCCGCGGTGCGTCCCTCCCCCATCTCGCGCGACATCCAACCAAGCCGAGAGGAGATCTCCGGCCTTTCGTCGGCCGGCGCGCGCCGCTCCGCCTCGCGATAGGCGCGAGCCGCGGCCGGAACATCACCCTCTCGCACGCGGGCGGCAGCCAGCGCCTTCCAGGCTCGCCACGTGTTGCTTGTCTCCGGCGCCTGCGTGGCCACGATCCAGTCCTGGAGCGCAGCCGGCTCGTCGTCCAGGCGGAACTTGGCCTCCGCGGAGCCCAGGAGGGCTGCCACGTGGACCTCAGGGTCAGCGTTGCCAACGAGTCGGCCGTAGGCCGCGGCGGCCTGCTCGTACTCCGACGCCATGGCCAGGTCCCAGGCCTGTCCCAACAGCGCGACGGCGGCAGGGCGGCTCAGCGGGCCGGAGATGCTGGGATCGCCGCCCGGGAGGTTGGCCGCAGGATCTGTCATGTGCGGCTAAGTCTAGGTCGTGGCGCGCCCGGAGGGATTCGAACCCCCGGCCTGATGGTCCGAAGCCATCCGCTCTATCCACTGAGCTACGGGCGCGTGCTCACGCTCACAGGAGCGCGTGACTGCGGGACCCGCAGCAGCATCTATCTCACCACGGCGAAACCCAGCCGTCAACGTCGCGAACTGGGCGCGCCACCTTCGCGCCTCGAACCTCTCCCCCAACACAGTCCGGACCTACCTGGACTCGGTAGGGCGTCTCGCCGCCTTCCTCGATGACCGCGGGATGCCGGCCGACCTGGCCACCATCCGCCGCGAGCACGTCGAGTCCTTCATCGAGTACCTGCTGGAGCGCTGGCGGCCGGCCACGGCGGCCAACCGTTTCGTGGCGCTCAAGGTGTTCTTCGCCTGGGCCGCGGAGGAGCTTCGCGAACGCCGGGACATCGCGCTGGTGCGCGTCTTTATCGGGACCGGTGCCCGACTCTCGGAGATCGCCAACCTCCGCTGGACGCCCGGCGACGAGACGACCAACGACCTCGACCTGGATACGGGGATCATCCGCGGGATGGGCAAGGGCAGGCGCGAGCGCGTGGTCTACGTCGGAGCCAAGGCCGTGAAGGCCCTGGACCGCTATGTGCGACTCAGGAGCCGCCACGAGGCCGCTGGGCGCGCACTTGACCCCCGGCCGACGACGTACTCAAGGCCTTCGTCCTCGTGAGCCGGTTCCTGCTCGACGGCACCGACGAGGCACGGGCGCTCTCGATGTCGCTCCTGCCGCGGTGACCCCTGGCCGCTTACCCCTGCACCCAGGCCTCGTAGCCTTGGCAGGGACTGCGCTGGACCCGGCTGAAGTCGAAGGTGTGGACCCGGTAGCGGTCTACAGCGTGTCTCGCCGTACCCTGCTTGGTGCCGTCTGCGTGATACCAGAACATCTTCACGACAGCGCGGTAGACGCGGTTCGTCCTGTTGGGCACATCCAGGGCCACGCGCATGCGCTCGAAGGACGCATCC
>JALZLQ010000049.1 GCA_030858605.1 Chloroflexota bacterium | reverse complement strand
TGCCGCGACCGGCCGAGCGCGCTCGGCGGGGGTGGCACGTCTGGCAGTGCGCCTGGATGAGCGGACGCGCGCCACCGAGGAGCGGTTCACCTTTGCATGGGCTTCGTCCCCCGACCACTGCCGGATGGCCTGGCTCCGCGGACGGTTCCTCGTCGGTGGCTCACTCAGTCTCTCCGCCGGTCAGACCCACCTGGAGTTGGTGGTACTGCCCGAGGAGGGGGAGCAGCTGTCCGAGCGCCTGCGCGCCATGAGCCTGCCGGCTTCCTCGCGCGTGCGGCGGGGCAGGGGAGTGGTCACCCTTAAGGGCCGTGAGGCCGTCATCACTTTACTGCGACGGATGGGCGCGACCGCCGCCGTGTTGGATCTGGAGTCACGTGGAGTAATGGAAACCCTGCATGGTCAACTGAACCGCGCGATCAACGCGGAGAGTGCCAATCTGAGTCGGACGGTGGCGGCGTCCAGCCGGCAGATCGGTGACATCGAGCTCCTCCAGGCCAGCGGCGGCTGGGACGGACTCTCGGCGCTGGACCAGCGGATCGCGCGACGGCGCTGCGACTCGCCGGAAGATAGTCTGCGCGAGATGGCCGAGGGCCTCGGGGTCTCAAGGTCGCAGGTGCAGCGATCCCTGCGGCGTCTCGAGTTCCTGGCTGCCCTGTCGCGAACCGAACCTGGCGTGGGATGATGCCGCTCGTGCCGACCGTTCTGATCGTCGCCAACTGGAAGATGAACACCACTCCAGGAGATGCGGCCCAGCTCGCCAGGGCCATCGCCGATGCAACCGACGAGCCGCTGGTCAAGCGCGTCATCTGTCCGCCCTACGTCTCATTGGCGACGGTGGGCCAGGCGCTTGCGGGCACTGCCGTGGACGTCGGTGGTCAGGATGTCCACGCCGAGGTCTCCGGTGCCTATACGGGCGGGATCTCGGCCGAGATGCTGGTAGGACTCGCGAGCTGGTGCATCGTCGGCCACTCGGAGCGGCGCCGCGACCAAGGCGAGAGCGACGAGCTGATCGGCAGGAAGCTCCTCCGCTGTCGCGAGGCCGGCCTGGTTCCCATCCTCTGCGTCGGGGAGCGCTTGGCCGAGCGCGAGGAGGGCCGTGCCGAGGAGACCGTCCGGAACCAGCTTGAGGGATCCCTGGGCGTCGCCGCGAGCGGAGCCGGCGGACTGGACCCGCGCCTGGTCGTCGCGTACGAGCCGGTCTGGGCCATCGGCACCGGCCGCACGGCCCGCGGGGTCGATGCAGCGGCGATGGCCGATGCCATCCGTGACTCGTGCGCCGGGCTGGGCCTGACTGACCCTGCGGGGATGTCGGTCCTGTACGGCGGCAGCGTGACCAGCTCCAGCATCGGGGAGTTCCTGGCCGAGCCGGGCATCGACGGAGCGCTCGTCGGCGGGGCCAGCCTGAAGGTGGAGGAAATGGCCGCCATCGTGGCGCGGGCCGCCCTGACCGGGCAGGCGCGCTCCGAAGCCGCGAGGACCTGACAGTCTCCGAGTTTGCGGAATCGGCTCGTCCGCGGCCCCTCGTGCTGGTCGTGCTGGACGGCTTCGGGATAGGAGCGCATCCCGAGCGGGACGCCATCGCCGCGGCGCGGATGCCCGTCTGGCGATCGCTCCTCGAGCGCTGGCCGCACTGCCGGCTGGGCGCCTCAGGAGCGTCGGTCGGATTGCCGCCCGGCCAGATGGGCAACAGCGAGGTCGGCCACCTTAACCTTGGTGCCGGCCGGCAGGTCCTCCAGGACCTGCCGCGCATCGACGCATCGATCACCGACGGGTCCTTCTTCACGCGCCATGCCTTTCTGGATGCGTGCTCGCGTGCCCGCTCGGGGAGCGGCGTCCTCCACCTGGTCAGCCTCATCGGCCCGGGCGGGGTGCATGCCAATGACCGCCACCTGGTGGCGCTGGCGGAGCTGGCCTCCCGTGAGCGAGTCCGGTCTGTGCGCGTGCATGCATTGCTGGACGGCCGCGATACGCCGCCGCGCTCGGCGCTCGGTTTCGTGGCCGATCTGGAGCGTCGTCTGGCAGGAGCCCACCCGGATGCGCGGGTAACGACCATCGGCGGTCGCTACTTCGCCATGGATCGTGACCAGCGTTGGGACCGGACCCGGTCGGGCTACCGGGCCATCGTGCATGCCACGGGTGCGGTCGAGGAGAGCGCCGCTGCCGCGATCGAAGCAGCCTACGCCCGCGGGGAGAACGACGAGTTCGCCACGCCCACCGTGATCGACTCAGCGCGTGCAGCCATATCCGGCGGCGAGCCGGTGATCATCTGCAACTTCAGGGCTGACCGAGCTCGCCAGCTGACCCATGCCCTGGCCGAGGCCGGGTTCGCAGCCTTCGACCGTACTTCGCCCTCGGGCCGCCCGCCGCCGTCCGACCTGCTCGTCGTGACGATGACCGAGTACGAGGAGGGGATGCCGGTCGAGGTCGCCTTCCCGCCGGAGACGGTCTCCTCCCTGGCGGCGGCCTTCTCGCGATCGGGCTGGCGACAGTTCCACGTGGCCGAGACCGAGAAGTACGCCCACGTGACCTATTTCCTGAACGGCGGCGTGGAGGCCCCCTTCCCGGGGGAAGACCGCGTGCTGATCCCCAGCCCGAGCGTGGCGACCTACGATCTCCGGCCGGAGATGAGCGCCGCCGGTGTCACCGACGCGCTTCTGGAGGCCATCGAGGACGACGACCACGACTTCCTGGTGGCCAACTACGCCAACGCCGACATGGTCGGCCACAGCGGCATCTGGGAAGCGACCGTCACGGCGGTGGAGACCCTGGATGACAGCCTGGGGCGGATCGTGGCCGCGCTGACCGAGAGGGATGCCGTCGCCGCCGCAGCGGGGCGGGCCGGCAGCCTGCTGTGCATCACGGCAGATCACGGCAACGCCGACGAGATGCGTGACCCCGATGGGCGACCGGTGACCGCCCACTCACTCAACCCCGTGCCATTCCTTCTGGCAGGCAACGCCGTGGAGGGCAGGCAGCTGGACGAGGGCGTCCTGGCCGACGTCGCGCCCACCCTGCTCGAAGTGGTCGGTATCTCGGCCTGGCAAGGGATGACCGGCCGGTCGCTCCTGACTGGTCGAGCTCGCTAGCGATAGGTCGTGCTATCCTCGCGGCTCGCAGAACCATCTCGATGGCCAGCCCCTACCACCCGACCCCAACGGCGGAGGACGTGCGCTCCAGTGGATCCCTTCATCGGCATGGCCCAGATCGTCGTCGCCATCGGCGTCATGGCGGCCATCCTTCTCCAGTCTCGTGGCTCCGGGCTGTCTGCGACCTTCGGTGGCGACTCCTCCGTTTACCGCAGCCGGCGAGGCGTGGAGAAGCGCCTGTACCAGTTCACGGTGGCCCTGGCCATCCTCTTCGCGGCCGTGTCGATGATCGGTTTCCTCGTCTCGGACACGCGCGGCGTCCTCTAGACATCGCCGCGGAAGGCTAGCCGGCCGATGCGCCGGATCGACATCCTGGTGGTGGTCTCCTGCCTGATGGCACTGGTCGGCCTGGGCGCGGGCATGTCCGTTTCCGCCGCGCCGGATCGGATGGCATCACCGCCACTCTCCTCGCTTCCGGAGACGCCCGCCCGCGACGAGTTTCGGGAGGGCATCGTCGGGCCGGTGGCGACGCTCGACCCTATGTTCGCCGCGAGTCCCGCCGAGCGCGCCATCAGCGCCCTGCTCTTCCGCGGGCTCACCCGGGCCGGCAGCGACGGTACCGTGCTGCCGGATCTGGCCGAGCGTTGGGAGGTCGGTGCCGATGGCACGGTCCTGACGTTCCATCTCCGACCGGACGCCAGGTGGCACGATGGCGTCCACGTCTCGGCAGATGATGTGGTCTTTACCTACAGGGCCCTGGCGGACCCTTCGTCGGTAGGTAGTCTCGCGGCGGAGTGGGAAGACGTGGACGTCCGTCGCGTCGATCGCTTCACCGTCGAACTGCGTACGGTAGCGGCGGACGCCGGGTCACTCGTCAGAACACGGCAACCGATCCTTCCAGCACACCTCCTGCAAGATGTCCCCTTGTCCGACCGGGCGGGCCACCCGTTCGGACGGTCACCGGTCGGCAACGGACCCTTCTCACTCGCCGCGGCATCCGATGACGAGGTGCTCCTCGAGCGCGTCGGAGCACCGCCCGGCGGAATCTCCTCGCGCTACGGTCCAGATCCCCTCTCCGGACCGCCGGAGCCGACGCCGCGAACAGCGCCACCCGCCCGAGCTTCGCTCGACCTCTACCGTTTCCTGCTGTACCCCGACCAGGCGACAGTCGTGGCGGCCTTCGCTGAGGGCAGCGTAGATGCCATGGCCCAGCCGGACCCCGATGAGCTTCGTGCCCTGGTCGAGGAGTTCGGCGTGCAGGTGCTGGCATTCCCGGGCACACGGATGCTGGCACTCGTGCCCAACCTTCGATTCAGCACGGGACCACTGCGTGACGCCCGGGTGCGGCGATCGCTGTCTGCCGCCATAGATCGGGACGCGATCGTGCAGGAGGTCTTCGCCGGCTCCGCGTTGGCGGCGCAAAGGATCGTCTCGCCCGCCTCATCGCTGTTCGACCCTGCCTCCGCGCCATTGCCAGTGGTCGATCCGGCCGAAGCCCAGGCCGGACTCGTGTCGGCCGGCTGGACGCGGGGCGGTGAGGGGTGGACCCGTCCCGGCTCCAGCGAGCCCGTCGTCATCGAGCTGCTCGTGCGCGACGAAGAAGCCGCTTCGCACGATCTGGCAGTGGCAGAGCTGGTGGCCGCGGCGTGGCGATCGATCGGGCTGCTGGTGGACGTCGTTGCGCTCTCGCCTACGGACCTGGTCCAGGAGCGCCTGCGACCGGGTCTCTTCGATGTAGCCCTTCTGGAGATCGACCTGGGCCTCGACCCTGACCCCTTCGCCCTGTTCGCCTCTGCCGAGGCTGTCGTGGGCGGCAGCAACGTGGCAGGCTATCAGTCGAGTCTGGTGGATCGGCTGCTCGCGGACCTTCGAAGCGCTGATACAAGTGATCGGGCGGAGAGGTTCGCGGCCCTCCAGGCGGTGCTGCTTCGCGAGATGCCAGCCATTCCGCTGGCCTACCCTGACCAGGTGTTCCTGGTGCGCGGACGACTTCGGGGAGTGGAGCCGCGCCAGGTCGCGGAGGACCGGGACCGCTACTCCGATGTGCTAGCATGGCGCCTCGCCAGACCGGACGAGTGATCGTTGCGGTTTCGCCTGTGCCGAGGTGGCGGAATCGGTAGACGCGCTAGGTTCAGGACCTAGTGGCCGCAAGGTCGTGTGGGTTCAAGTCCCTCCCTCGGTACCAAGCCCTCACGGGTGACATGGCGCTCCTGCCCAGGGGGCGGAATTGGTATACGCGTACGTTTGAGGGGCGTATGACGCAAGTCATCCG
>JALZLQ010000048.1 GCA_030858605.1 Chloroflexota bacterium | reverse complement strand
CACTCTCGACGATGGTTTCGTCACGCGCGGGCGCTGGACCTTCATCGTCTCCCAGTCAGGCGCTCAGGCGACCCCGTGGCTGCCGCAGCAGTCGTCTACCTGGCGCGCCGTCCGCGGTGACCAGCCTCTGCATGGGCGTCGCGCGTCAGCAGCGGATCCCTCGAGTGTTGGCGGCATCGACCGCGTCGGCGGCCATCCTGACCGCGCTGCCTAGTCTGGCGTCGGCCCATAGCCTCTCGGGTACCGTGAACTCGCCGCTGCCACTCGTGGCCTACCTAGCCGGTGCCGCCGTGGCGGTCGGTCTCAGTTTCGCGTTCATCGCTCTGACCGAGGGTGGTCAGCCCAAGCCTTCGACTGTCCCACGGACCCGAACGGTGCCCCGGGCCTTGCGGCTGACGCTCCGTTTGCTGGGCCTGACCGCCTGGCTGTGGATCGTGGTGCAGGCGCTCGTGGGTGGCTCCAGCGATGCCGATGTGGCCTCGCTCTTCCTGTGGGTCTACGGCTGGGTCGGTCTGGCCATCGTGTCCGCCCTGATCGGTCCTGCCTGGGACTGGATAGACCCGTTCAGTACGCTGCACGACATGCTGGCCTGGATCGGGCGGCGCCTCGGTATCCGGGGCGGCGCCCCGAGTCCCGTGCCGGCAGGATGGGGCGTGTGGGCGGCCGTGGCGAGCTTCGCCTTCTTCATCTGGCTGGAGCTGGCAGTGGACCTACTGGCGGGGCGGCTGCTGGGACTGGTGCTCATCGGCTACACATTCATCACGCTGGCGGCGATGGCTCAGTTCGGCAAGGACTCGTGGCGCGCCCAGGGTGAGACCTTCAGCGTCTGGTTCCGCCTGCTTGGCCGTCTGGCCCCGGTCGCGAGCGACGGAACGCCGGACTCGGGCCGGGTGCGACACCAGGGCTTTGGTGCCGGCCTCTCGACCAGCGCATGGTCCACGGGCCAGCTGGTGATGGTCGCCATGGGGACGGCCGCCATCATCTACGACGGCTTCTCCCAGACGAAGATCTTCTTCGACCTCGTGGGGGTCCCCGACCTCGTGGTCGACACCTTCCTGCTGACGGCCTTCGTGTCGGCCCTGGGAGGCCTCGTCCTGCTGGTCTCCCGCGCGGTGGGGCTGGCCGCGATGGGCGCGGGCCTGCTACCGGTCGCGGTCGGCTATCTCATCGCGCACTACCTGACCTATCTGCTCATCGATGGGCAACGCATCTTCATCGCTCTCTCGGATCCGCTTCAACAGGGCTGGGACCTGTTCGGGACCGCCTTCACGGAGCCGAGCGACACGTGGCTCTCGACCAGTGCGTCTTGGAGCATCCAGATCGCAGCGGTCGTCGGCGGGCACGTGGTGGGAGCCTGGGCGGGGCATACTGTGGCGCGGCGCGACGAGCGGGTGCGGGGGCGCCTTGGCCAACTGCCCCTGGCGCTGGTGATGATCGCCCTGACCACGGCCACGCTGTGGTCCCTCGGCCAGAATCTGGTCTTCACCGACGACGGCGGCGAGGTCGTGAACGGTCAGATCGAGACGAGAGCGTCCTTGCCCGACGGGCGCGCCGTATCAAGCGCGGCTTCCACGGCGCGTACCACGGCCTGAGCACCGGGGTCGGCATCACCACGAAGAAACCGTCGCCTCCGATCCGCGCGAGCAACAGCAGGATGGGTGCCGGATCCGGGAAGCGGATACCGTTCGCTCGAAGCGTCTCCAGTAACCATCCAGTGGTCCTAGGACCGATGTCCGGCGAGCAGCGGAGGACGTCCTGGCAACGAGCGTCGACGGCGTCACCGAGACCCGCTTTCGGCCCGCCTTCAGGATCGACCCATGGCTGTCCCTTGCGCCTCTCCAGCATGGCCGTGGCGATCCCACCACGCGACTGACGCCGACGGAGGTCTGGCGCGCGACGCGCACACCCGAGGGACCGGCCACGCTTCGCCTGGATCG
The DNA here is from genome assembly GCA_030858605.1 of Chloroflexota bacterium. Lineage (GTDB taxonomy): Bacteria > Chloroflexota > Limnocylindria > Limnocylindrales > CSP1-4 > Palsa-1032. The sequence continues at coordinate 2,956 of JALZLQ010000048.1, read as the reverse complement.
CGACGGCGGGGAACTGCGCGTCGCAGCCTGGGGTCCGGGGCGGGAGTGGGCGCTGGAGGCATTGCCCAGGCTGCTTGGTGTGGACGACGAACCAGAGCGATTCGAGCCTGTCCATCCACTGCTGCGCACCCTCCAGCGCCGGTTCCATGGTCTGCGCTTCGGTCGGACCAACGCCGTGTTCGAGGCGCTCCTGCCGGCCATCCTGGAGCAGAAGGTGACGGGCGTGGAAGCGCGCGCCAGTTACCGAGCGCTCATCCGACTCCACGGGGAGCGCGCGCCAGGCCCGGGGAGTCTCTGGATCCCGCCCGCGCCGCTCCAGCTCGCTGCGACCCCGACACACGCCTATCACCGCGTGGGTGTGGAGGAGCGCCGTGCCGTCACGCTACGGCGGGTCGGGGCTGTGGCGGGCCGTCTGGAAGAGGCCGTGGCGATGTCCGCGCCCGAGGCGCAGACGCGGCTTCGGGCGATCCCGGGCGTCGGTCCCTGGACGGCCGCGGAGGCCGGCCGTGCCGCGTTCGGGGACCCGGACGCCGTGAGCGTGGGCGACTATCACGTCCCCTCGCTCGTCGCCTGGGCCCTGGCCGGCGAGCCGCACGCCGATGATGCGCGCATGCTGCAGTTGCTTGAGCCTTACGCTGGGCAGCGCGCCCGAGTGGTGCGCCTTCTGGAACTCGCGCGCGTCTATCCGCCGCGCCGTGGCCCTCGGATGCCTGCCCGCTCGATCAGGTCGATCTGACCTCCGCCGGCAGGGACACGGGTGCCGGCTCCTCGGCCGTGGCGATGGCGATCTCGACCTCCGCCACCTCCTCCGACGCTTCGCGGTAGGCCTCGCTCTCAAGCGGCGCCGCGTCGCGCCGGCGGCGGGCCTCCACGTGCCGCGACATCAGCAAGCTTCGATCGTTGTCGGTCAAGTCACTCTCCCAGGATCAGCAGGAGCCGGGCATCGACCCAGCCGGTCCAGCCATTGGACGCTACGACCCTTGCCCAGTCACCAGTCCTCTCCACGAGGCGCACGTCCAGTCGCGCCGCAAGAGTGGCGATGGGCGGCCGTGACGGGTCGGGCGCCGCCCAGGCCTGAAGGGTGGAATCCGGGACGCGGTGCGTGGGTGCCCATACGCCCGTGACCACGCCCTGCGGCGCGGAAGCTGCCATCGACGGGACGCCCGCAGCAGGACCGGCGGGCAGGATCGGGGCCACGGGAAGAGCCGGGATCGCTGCCAGCTGAACCCGCAGGGAGCGGATCTCCTCGCGCTGCTTCATCACATCGGGGTGACTCGGATCACCGACACGAGTGCGCACCATGGCCAGGTTGATCTGCTCGCGCTGCAGCCGCCCCAGGAGCTTGCCTGCCCCCGGCCCGTGGCTGTGGCCCATTGCACGTCTCGCCCTGAAGCGACTGCGCATGTTGCCCAGCGTGGCCACCTCTTCTCGAGTGAGCACGTCGGAGCCCGCCTCGTCGGCCGTGGCGATCTCGAACCAGCGGCGCTCACGGCGCTGCGCGAGGACGATGAGGATGGCCAGGAAGCCGAGGAACGGAGCCCCTTTGAGCAGGCCGAAGGTGATCATCTGGACGGGACCCGGGTTGCCCGCCAGGATGGAAGTGAAGAGCGGCGAGTTCCACACGAAGTGCGAACTGACGCCAGCGAGAAAGAGTCCGGCGGCCACCAACAGACGGTGCTGACGTGGCTTGTCACGGCGGGTCAGGTAATAGGCGATGCCGATGCCTGTGAGGCCGGTCCACAAGACGTGCATGTAGAAGCCTGAGAAGACGACCCGCAGAAGGTACATCTGGAAGACCGGGCCGAACTGGTCGGCGCCGCCCAAGGCCACCACGGGGCGCACGAAGTACGTTACGTTCTCCACGGCCGCGAAACCGAGGCCGACCATGGCGCCGTACACGAAGCCGTCGAAGAGGTCGTCGATCTCCACGGACGCGATGAGAGCGATGAGCACCAGCCCCAGGTACTTGATCGTCTCCTCTATGACCGGCGCGACCAGGGCCGGCCCCCACGTCTGGGTGAACTCGGCTCCGAACAGCTTCTGTAGGATCTCGAACCAGGCGGTATTGGCCACGATCGCCAGGCCAGTGGAGGCCACGGCTCCCCAAAGGAAGGCGGTCACCATGATGGGGATCGGCTCGCGTTCGAACTGATCGAGGATGTAGATGGCCAGGACGACGGGGACCATCCATAGCACCAGCAGGAGCCATGAGAAGAACCACGCGGCGGGGAAGGCCTGCAGGATGGTCAGCTGCTCGCCCAGGTTCATCCAGCCGGTGATCACCAGCACGATGACCAGCAGCCAGAAGGCGGGCTGGTGCCGCTGGATGATGGAGGCGTGGTAGCCCCAGCGCGGCGGTACCACGGCGGGGGCGGGCGGCGGAGCCGCTGCGTGGACGGTCATCAGCGCACCTCCACGGTGTTGATGAGGGTGGTGATCTCAGAGGCTGCCGAGGCAAGCTGACCTTGCGGCGCATAGGCGTCGAAGAGGAGCGGACGGCCCTGGAGGATGACCCCCGTCACTTGCCCCTCAAGGGCGTTCTGGATGCCGGGAAAGATGCCGCTATAGGCCGCCCGAGCGCCCGGCGCACCAGCCGCCAGCTGGACGATCTGCACGGGCGTCGAGGTGAACTGGCTGGCCTGCTGCTGCATTCCCCGCACGAATGCATCGACCATTCCCGCGGCGTCACCCTGGAACCCTGATTCGAGTCTTACATCGACCACCACCAGCCCCTGCTGGAGCCGGATCTGGCCCGCACCTCCCGATTCGGCGATCCAGCCCGTTGGCGGGTGGATGAACACCCCGTTGCCCAGCTCCACGCCTCGACCGGGCGTCGCCGGGCCGGGTCCCGGTCCGGCTCCCTGCCCAGGCCGTGCCGAGACCGGGATCAAAGCGTTGAGGAACAGTGACCCGAAGACCAGGGCGACCATGACGCCGGCCACGATGAGCGTGGGGC
>JALZLQ010000031.1 GCA_030858605.1 Chloroflexota bacterium | reverse complement strand
TCCGACCGGTCCTGGCGCGGGCCGCGCAGCAGGGCATGTGGACCAGGGCCTACGTCTCGACCGCCTTCGGTTGTCCCTTCACGGGCCACGTGGAGCCAGAGCGCGTCGTGGACGTGTCACTGAGGCTCCTGGAGCTGGGCGCCGATGAGATCTGCCTGGGCGACACGATCGGCGTGGGTGTCCCGACGCAGGTGACGCCGCTCACCGAGCTGCACCTTGAAGCAGGAATCCCGCTGGGACGACTGGCCTACCACTTCCACGACACCCGCGGGACTGCCCTGGCCAACGTGATGGCGGGCCTCACCAGCGGCGTGAGCTGCTACGACGCCTCGGCGGGAGGCGCGGGTGGCTGCCCCTACGCGCCGGGCGCGGCGGGCAACCTGGCCACGGAGGATCTGGTCTACCTGCTGGACGGCATGGGCATCTCGCACGATGTCCGTCTGAGCGGCGTGCTGGAAGCGGCTCGCTACATCAGCACGGCGCTGGGGCGCACCGTCGGGAGCAAGGTCGGACAGGCCGGCGGCTGGGATCCCAGCACCGGAAGCGCCACCGATCGCCCTCACGAGTAAGCAACAGCACCAGTGGCGCCGCGGTGGGGTCGCGTGGCCAGCGGAGTGCTGCGGTGTGCGACGGCCTCCGATCATCACGTACCACACGGTGGAGATGCGCCCCCTTCGCCTGCTACGATGCCGCCGATGCGCGGCCGAGTCCCGGCCGGCTCAAGGGGATCGTGGATAGCGTCGTACTCCTGCTCAACTCGAATTACGAACCCCTCAACGTATGCGACGTGCGCAGGGCGTTCCGACTCCTCTTCGGCGAGAAGGCGGAGGTCATCCAGTACGACCATCACGACGTGCGCTCAGCGCGTCAGGTCTTCCGCGCCCCCAGCGTGATCCGCCTCCAGTACCACGTGAAGCGACCTCGACCCAGGGTGCGCCTTTCGCGTCGCGAGATCTTCGCGCGCGACCTGCACATGTGCCAGTACTGCGGCCTCCAGACCCACGACCTGACGCTCGACCACATCGTGCCGCGCCATCGCGGCGGCAACCACACCTGGGACAACCTGGTGGCCGCCTGCAAGGCATGCAACCACCGCAAGGGCGGCAAGCTTCTCGACGAGGCGCGCATGCGCCTCCAGCGACCGCCCTTCGAGCCGCGCTGCGACGTCTATACCCAGTTCACGCCCTATCTGGCCGACCCGCGCAACGAGGTCTGGCGGGACTACCTGTTCCTGGGCCGGAACTGAGGAGCGGCGCCGGCGCGCTGAGGCCACGCTGAGTCCAGGGATGTCGGATCCGCCCTTTCCCGTGGCGCCGGAGGCGATGAGCGCCCTGGAACGGCTGTGGTCCAACGGCAATGCTGGGTATCTCGTCGGCGGCGGCGTGCGCGACGCGCTGCTGGGCCGGTCACCGCACGACCCGCTCTGGGACCTGGCAACGGACGCCCTTCCCGAGCGCGCCCTGGAGCTCTTCCCGGAGGGCACGTACGAGAACCGCTTCGGGACCGTCCTGGCGAGCGGCGTGGAGGTCACCACGTTCCGGCGCGACCACGCCTATGGTGACCATCGCCGGCCGGACAAGGTCACCTTCACCGATTCGATAGAGGAGGATCTGGCCAGGCGCGACTTCACGGTCAATGCCATCGCCTGGGGCCGTGCCGCGGGCGCGGTGGAGTCCGATTGGGTCGACCCCACCGGTGGCCGAGCGGACCTGGAGGCCCGACTGCTGCGGGCGGTGGGCGACCCGGGGCTGCGCTTCAGTGAGGACGCCCTTCGGCTGGTGCGCGCGGCACGCATCGCAGCGCAGGTCGGTCTCACCATCGACCCTGCGACCGAGGCGGCCATGGCCGCTCACGCTGGCGACGTTTCGTACCTGGCGATGGAGCGGATCGGACGCGAGTTGCGGCGGATGATCGACGCCGACCCGCCCTCTGGCGCTTTCCGGATCCTGGAGCGCACGGGCCTGCTGGAGCACCTCTTCCCGGAGCTGGCCGCGCAGCGTGGCGTGCCACAAGCGAAGATCGCCGGCCACGACCTATGGGACCACAGCCTGGGCACGCTGGATGCGGCGGCCGCTCTCGCGCCGGACGACCCGCTCGGGAAGCTCGCCGCTCTTCTCCACGATACGGGCAAGCCCGAGACATCGGCCGACGGCCGTTTCCTGGGCCACGAGGAGGCAGGTGACCGCATCGCTCAGGCCTTCCTGCTGCGTCTCGGGTTCGGAGGTGCTGACGTGCGACACGTAGGCCGGCTGGTACGGCATCACATGTGGAGCTACGTGCCCGCCTGGAGCGACGCAGCTGTGCGCCGTTTCATGCGACGCGTGGGACTCGACCTGGTGGACGACCTGCTGCGGCTCCGCCAGGCGGACAACGTGGGCAGCGGGTGGGCGCCGGAGGCTGGCGGCGTGCGGGAGCTGGCTGATCGCATCGCGGAACAACGACGTCTGGGTGCGCCGCTTGCTCTGGCGGACCTTGCCGTGAACGGGGATGACGTGCTGGCGGCGGTGGGCGGACAGCCTGGGCCGTGGCTGGGGCGCATCCTGGAGCGCCTCCTCGAATCGGTGATCTCCGATCCCGGGCGGAACACTCCGGAGAGACTCCTTGGCGACGCCAGAGCGTGGGCGGCTAAGCGGTGATAGAGCCACTCCTCCAGGCCGAGCGGCTGCTTCTAATGGGGCTCCTTGACCAGGCCGAGGCGCTCTATCGCCGAACGGTGGAGCAGGACCCGCGCAACGCCATCGCCGTGATGGGCCTGGCGCGCGTCGCGGTGGAGCGCGGTGAGATGGAGGAGGCGCATACGCAGGCGACGCGTGCGCTGGTCATCGACCCCGAGAACGTGGCCGCCGCCGCCATGAAGGCACGCACGGCGGAGCTGCTGGGCCGATCGCGCGGCGCGGACGCGAGCGCGAGCGGCGAGGAAGCCACCGAGCCCGATCGCCGCAGTCTCCTGCGCCGGCTCATCGACCGCTGACCCCGCTCGACTAGCATGGCCGTATGCGCATCCTAGTGACCGGCGGTGCCGGCTACATCGGCGCCGTCACCATCGAGCGACTGCTCCTGGCCGGCCACGACGTGATCGCCCTCGACTCGCTGGTGACGGGCCACCGGGACTCCGTGCCGGAAGGCGCGGAGCTTGTCACCGGCAGCTTCGGGGACCGACGGCTGGTCACGCGCCTGCTTCGCGAGGGGGGCATCCAGGCCGTGCTGCACTGCGCCGCCCGCTCATTGGTCGGTGAGTCGGTGGCGGAGCCCGCGCTGTACTACGGTGAGAACGTGGTCGGTGGTGTGGCGCTACTGGATTCCATGCGGGAGGCGGAGGTGGAGCGGCTGGTCTTCAGCTCCACGGCGGCCGTCTACGGCATCCCGGACGAGTCGCCCATCAGCGAGGATGCGGCCACAGCGCCCATCAATCCCTACGGCGCCACCAAGCTTGCCTTCGAGGGCGCCATGCGCTGGTACGGAGAGGCATACGGGCTGCGAGCCATGGCGCTGCGCTACTTCAATGTGGCGGGCGCCAGCCCCACCCGCGGTGAGCGGCACCAGCCGGAGACCCACCTCATCCCCAACCTGCTGGCTGCCTACCGCGAGGGTCCGCCGCTGACAGTCTTCGGGACGGACTACCCCACGCCGGATGGCACGGCCGTGCGCGACTACATCCACGTGCTCGATCTGGCCGACGCGCACCTGGCCGCGTTGGAGGCGACCGCCTCGCTGGAAGCGGGCCTCGATATCTGCAACCTCGGGTCTGGTCGAGGCTTCAGCGTGACGGAGGTGATCGCGGCGGCCGAAGCCGTGGTGGGCACGCCGGTGCCCCACTCGCGGGGCGATCGACGTGCCGGGGATCCGCCCGTCCTGGTGGCTTCCAACGACCGGGCCGCCGAACGACTGGGCTGGCGACCATCCCGCGGGACCCTCGAGGAGATGATCGGCTCGGCCCGGAAGCTGCTTGCCCTACCATCGGAGCGGTGAGTCCCCGCCGAGAACCCAGGCCTGAGCCCATTCCGAGCGACCCGCTCGAGTGGCGTCCCCAGGTACCCCTGCTGACACGCCGCGCTCCGACCATCACCGACCCCATCGTCGAGCCCCTCTGGACGGGCACGCGGACATTGCTCCACTTCGCGGTGGGGCCCGAGGGCGCGCCGCCGCGCGTGGAGCTCATCGACTCGGACGGCAACGACGTCACGGCCCGGGAGCCGGAGCTGGCGGAAGTGATCGGCCGGTCCGTCCTGGCTATGGACGCCGTGATCGACGGGATCCTGACGGTCCAGGCCACGCGCAGCGGAGAGGGCGCGGCCATCATCCACCAGGCGTCCATGAGCCGGACCACTTTCTTCATGCCCCGCGACGCTGGCATCGACGTGGAGCGTCAGGACATCTATCCCGACCAGGTCCTCGCGTTCGTGGCACTGGATCTGCTTCAGATCGACGGGCAGCGGCTGTTCGAGCTGCCGCTGCTGGAGCGCAAGCGCATCCTTGAGAGCCTGATCCAGCCGAGCGATCAGGTTCGTGTCTCGCCTTTCACTCGGCCACCGGTCGAGCCCTGGGTGGCGTCGTGGAAGGGCGCCGGCTTCAAGGGCGCGATGCTGAAGGCTGCCAATGGCCGCTACGTTCCTGGCGGCTATGCCCCGGACTGGCTGACCGTCACGCGCCTCCAGATGCGGCGCTGACCGAGGGCTTGGGTTGAGCGCTCACGAGGGATCGGGCGGCCAGGAGGGATCCGGTCGCCGAGGTTCCCGTCGCCGCGACTGGCCCATCAGGATCCGTCGCGCTCGCGCCGGGGACAAGGAGGCGGTGCTCACGTTCGCCACCCGCACCTGGGATGGCTGGGACTACATCCCCGACGTGTGGGACCGCTGGCTCGCAGCGGCTGATGGCGTGTTGCTGGTGGCTGCGGTCGGTGGGGCGGCAGCGGTCGATGCCGATGGGTCGCCGCTGGAGGAGGGGCAGCCAGTCGCCGTGACCCGCCTGGTGATGCTCTCCGAGGATGAGTGCTGGCTGGAGGGCATCCGCGTCGATCCGCGTGTGCGGGGGATGAACGTGGCCACGGATCTCCAGGTGGCGGAGCTGCGCTGGGCCGTGGCGCATGGCATGCGCGTGATCCGTTACGCGACCGGTCAGGACAACGAGGGCTCGCATCGGCTGGGTGCGCGTCACGGCATCACGCTACTGGGAGCCTGGCTCTCATACGGCGTGGACGACGAGGACGAGGAGATCCCGCCGGCGGCCAGTGCCGCGGCCGTGCGTCCGGGCCTGGCGACGGTGGCGGAGAGTGACGCGGACCGCTGGTGGGCACGTGTCGTTTCGCACCCGACGCTGCGGGCTGGGCACGGCCTGTACGAGCGCCGCCCCTGGGCGATGCAGGAGCTCACCGAGGAGCGTTTTCGCGGCCACGTGGCGCGTGGCCAGGTCACGGTCTGGCCGGGCACCGCGGCGGTGGGCGGAGCTGGTGCCGGACCTTCCGCTGGGGCCGCGTCAGCAGGCGCGGCGGCGGCCAACGCCGTCGCGACGAGCGGAGCGGGTGCCGGGTCTTCCCCTGCGGACTCTCCGTGGGCGCTGGCCATCGCCCGCGACGAGGGCTGGGGCGATGAGGATCCGCTCCTGCCAGCCTCCCCGGCGCTGCTCATCGGCGACGGCCGCGCTTCCCTGGAACTGCTGCGGGCCATGAGCGGTGGGCGACCGGGCGTGCCTCGGGTGCGCCTGCCGGCCGTCGACCCGCCCATCCTGGACGCCGGTACGCTATCCGCCTGGACCGACGCCGGATGGAAGCCTCGGGACGGCGCGCTGCACATCCTGTCCCGTGCCCTGGACGCCAGCCATCCCCTTCCCGAGCCCGAGGACACGTCACTGCTGGAGATGGAGGACGAGCCGCGGCCGATCGCCGTGCCCTGGTCCCCGCCCCAGTGACCCGGCCCGCAGCGGCCCACCGATGTGTCGATGCGCTCCGTGCCCATCTTCGCTAGGCTGGCCGGGATGCCCCAAGCCACCCTGCCCAAGGCGCTGCGGGACGAGATCGATGGACTCGGCAAGGCCGACATCATGGTCGGCATCCCGAGCTTCAAGAACGCCAGCACGATCGGCTACGTCGTGCGTGCCGCACAGGCCGGTCTCGTGCAGTACTTCCCGGATCTCCGCCCTGTCGTGGTCAACGCCGACGCGGGCTCGCCCGACGGGACGCAGCGCGTGGTGGTCGATACGGAGCCGCCCGACTACATCGAGAAGATCCTGCTGGTCAGGCCCAAGAACAAGCTCCAACGCATCAGCCTGACCTACCCCGAGATCGAGGGGGTCGGTGGCAAGGGCGCCGCATTGCGCACCATCTTCCAGATCGCCGACGCGCTAGGCGTGCAGGCGTTGGTGGTGGTCGACTCCGATCTGCGCAGCATCGTGCCCGAGTGGATCGAGCTGCTGGCCGGGCCCATCCTGAAGGGAGGCTTCGACTACGTGGCGCCGCTCTACAGCCGCTACAAGTACGACGGCACCATCACCAATACGGTCACTTATCCCCTCACCCGAGCGCTCTATGGTCTGCGCATCCGTCAGCCCATCGGCGGTGACTTCGGCGTCAGCGGCGACCTCATCCGGCACTACCTGGAGCAGGATGACTGGACGCCGGACACAAGCAAGTTCGGCATCGACATCTGGATGACCCACAGCGCGATCGCTGGCGGGTTCGCCGTCTGTCAGACGCGTCTTGGCGCCAAGATCCACGACCCCAAGGACCCGGGCTCTGACCTGGGGCCGATGTTCAGCCAGGTGGTCAGCACCATCCTGCGGCTCACGGAGCGCCACGCCGCGCGCTGGCTGGAGGTCAAGGGCTCACACGACATCCCGGTCTATGGCTTCGAGCGCATCATCGACCCGCCGCCGCTCAACGTGAACACGCAGCGCCTGCTGGAGGAGTTCGCCAAGGGCCGCCTCACGGTCCGCGACACCTGGGCCACGATCCTGGCGCCGGAGCAACTCGCCGCGGTCGACCACCTGGCGGAGGAGGCCAGCCAGGCCGTGGAGATGGCCACCCGCGCCGACACGCCGGCCACGGTGGAGGATTCGCGCTTCAGCTTCCCCGACGAGACCTGGGCCCGCATCATCTACGACTGCGCCCTGGCCGCCCGCCGGAAGCTTCAGCCCATGGACCGGATGGTGGCGTCGCTCATCCCGCTCTACTTCGGGCGCGTGGCCAGCCTGATCATCGAGACGCGCGACCTGACCACCGACCAGGCCGAGGC
>JALZLQ010000018.1 GCA_030858605.1 Chloroflexota bacterium | reverse complement strand
GGGTGCCACTGGCCCGGAGACTTCGGAGCCGGCGCCGGCCGCGGCACTCATGACCAGCGCGACGTTCGCCGTGTGGTGGCTGGCAGCCATGGCCACCGGCCGGCCGACGCACCCCGCCGACATCCCGGCCGGGGCCTGGCTGCCGCTCCTGCTGCTGGGCGTCTTCAGCACGGCCGTAGCGCTCCAAACGTTCTACGCGGGTGCGAAGCGGATCGGCGCGGCCAACGCATCGCTGGTCAGCACGGTCGAGCCGGTCTACATCATCGCCATGGCCACACTCCTCCTGAGCGAGACACTGACGCCGGTCCAGATGCTGGGCGGTGCACTGGTCATCGGCGGCGTGCTGCTGGCCCAGTCCGCCGGATCGGCAGCCGTGCGCGCTCCATCGGCCGACCCTCAGGTGGTGCCCTCCAGCAGGACTTAGCTCTTCCTTCGGGGCTACTCTGCCCGGGTGCGACTCATCAGCCATCTCGACGAGGGGAAAGAGCGCCTGGGTGTCGAGATCGGCGGCCGAGCCGTCGCCGCGACCGACATCCTGCCAGGCCGCCCGCAGACGATGGGCGATGTCCTGGCCGACGCGGGCATGTTGGGCCAGCTTCGACAGGCCTTGGCGACCTCCCTGATCGCGCCGTCGGTTGGTGTGCCCGTGGAGTCGTTGACCTTGCTGTCCCCGGTGCCCCGACCGGGCAAGGTCGTGGCGGTCGGTCTGAACTACCGCGAGCACGCCGCCGAGGGTGGCCGCGAGACGCCGCCGGAGCCGGTGCTCTTCGCCAAGTTCACGACGTCGATCGTGGGACACGGCGCTGAGATCACCTGGGATCCCGGGCTGACGGCGGCCGTCGACTTCGAGGCGGAGCTGGCCGTGGTCATCGGCCGGACGGCGCGCCACGTGAAGGAGGACGAAGCCCTGGACTTCGTGCTGGGCTATGCCTGCCTGAACGACGTCTCCGCGCGCGACCTCCAGTACGCTGACAAGCAGTTCGTGCGCGCCAAATCGCTGGACTCGTTCACACCCATCGGCCCTGCGCTGGTCACCGCCGACGAGATCACAGACCCCCAGGCGTTGGGCATCCGCTGCCTGGTCAACGGCGAGGTCATGCAGGATTCATCGACCGCCCAGATGGTCCATGGCGTGGCGGCGTTGATCGCCTTCTGCTCGCGCGCCTTCACGCTGGAGCCGGGCGACATCATCGCCACGGGCACACCGTCCGGCGTGGGCTGGTTCCGCGACCCGAAACGGATGCTCCAGGATGGCGACGAGGTCGCGGTCGAGATCGAGGGCGTGGGGCGGTTGGTCAACCGTTGTCGCGAGGAGCGGCCCTGACCTCAGCGCCCGCTGCGGCCGCCGGCCGTCCGGCCATACGCAGGAGGAGGTAACCGATCACGCCGGCCACTACTGAGGCCGCCAGGATGCCGATCTTCGCTTCAGCCAGCACGTCCGTGCCAGCGAAAGCAAGCTCCCCGACGAAGAGCGACACGGTGAAGCCGATGGCTGCCAGCCAGCTCGCTGCGTAGACATGCCGCCAGGAGACGCCTCGGGGCAGCCGCGCGATGCCCAGCCGGATGATGAGCCAGGTTGCAGTCATGATCCCGACCTGCTTGCCGATGATGAGGCCGGCCGCTATGCCCCAGGTCACCGAGCTGGACAGCGCCGGGCCCACGGCATCGCCCAGCGCCACCCCCGCATTGGCCATTGCGAACAGCGGAACGATGGCGAACGCGACCGCCGGGTGGAGCCCGTGCTCCAGGCGCTGCATCGGTGACTGCGCCTTCTCGGCCAGGTCCTCCAACTGCCAGACGGCGGCCATGCGCTCGTGGTCCCGGCGCAGGTCGACGTCCTCGGGCCGGGGGGCGGCGGGGTGCGGTCCCTCGATGCGGTCAAGGAGTGCGCGGCTGCCGTCGACGAAGACGCGACCGTCGACCCGCGTCCGCGCCGGGATGGTCATCGCCAGCACCACCCCTGCGATGGTGGCGTGGATGCCGGATTGGAGGAACGCCACCCAGAGAGCCACGCCCAGCACGGCATAGACGGTGAGTCGCCGAACACCGAGCAAGTTCGCGGCAGCGAGCGCGACCACCAGGCCGGCGGCCGCGACCATCGCCACGATGGAGAGGTCGTCCGTGTAGAAGAGTG
>JALZLQ010000269.1 GCA_030858605.1 Chloroflexota bacterium | reverse complement strand
ACGCACCACTTCCTGCCGTCCCTCGCGCAGACGCGTGCCGGACTCGGCCGCCTCGCGCCAGGCGTCATCGGGTGGCCGTCGCGGATCGGTCACGGATCCTCCGTCGGGTTGACGCCCGTGCCCAAGCCCGCGCCCACGCTTTCGTCCGCAGCCGGAGGCGGCACGGTGCCGACCCGCTTGATGAGGACCTCGTTGGCGCGATTGCCGCCCACCGAGCGCACGGTCAGGTGGTGGTCGTCCAGCTCGATGCGGTCGTCCACCTGGGGGAAACGGCCCAGCAGCTCCGTGATGAGCCCGTTAAGCGTCGCGGCACTGGTCGTAGGGCTGGCCAAGCGCAGACCGTAGCGGGTCTCCAGGCTGCGCAGACTCTCGATGCCCGTGACGGTCAGGGTCCCGTCGTCGCTCTGCGCCTGCACTCGAGCCACCGGATCGATCAGGCCGCGCATCACGTCGGTGAGCGTCAGCACTCCCTCCGTGCCGCCCTGTTCGTCAACGACCAGGGCGATCTGCTGCCGGCGACCCTGGAGGATGGCCAAGACGGTCTCGAGCGAGGCCAGCTCGAAGAGCGCCACGATGGGCCTCACCAGCGGCAGCCAGGCCTCGGGTCCCTGCTCGTCGTGCAGGTCGCGACCGCACAGGTCGGTGATGTTGAGGAAGCCGAAGATGTCGTCCAAGCTCTCGCGGTAGACCGCATAGCGCACGTGGGGAGAGCGCCGCGCCGCGTCCATCAGCTGGCTCACCGTCATGTCCGCTGCCAGTGCCACCATCTCGGAGCGCGGCCGCATCACGTCCCGGGCGCTCAGCTCACCGAACAGCAGCGCATTGCGCACCGTGCCCGGTCGGACACCCAGCAGGCCGGCCTGCGCGCTGGCCTCGATCGACTCGGCCAGCTCGACGATGCCTGAGCTGCGGTGGTGGCTGGCCATCCCGGCCTGGATGCCGAAGGGCTGCAGGATCAGCCGGCCGATGCCGTTCAGCAGCAGCGTCACCGGGCGCAGCACCAGGGCCAGGATCTCCACGGGGATGGCCAGGAGGCGGGCGGTCTTCTCTGGATAGCGCAGCGCGATCGACTTGGGCACCAGCTCACCGAAGATCATCTGCAGCGAGATGAGGAAGGTGAAGGCGATCACGCCGGAGATGACCGTGACCGTGGCTCCCTCCAGGCCCGTGGCCGCCACCACCGGCGCCAGGAAGGCGGTCACCGCAGGCTGGCCCAGGAAGCCCGCGCCGATGGTCGTGATGGTGATGGCCAGTTGGTCGGCGGCGATGTAGTTGTCGAGGTCCTTGACGGACTTGTCGACGAGGCGATCGAGACGTCCGCCACGCTCCCGCAGGGCGGCCACGGTGGTGGGCGGGATGGCCACCAGCGCGAACTCGTTGAAGACGGCCAGCGACTGCACGGCGGTGAGCAGCAGCACCGCGAAGATGGCGAGGAGGACCGGGACCGCGGTCTCGGGCATGGTCAGTGACCCTCAGCCTGATCGTCGCGTGTGGGGGTCACCTCGACCAGGTGGACGCGTCGCTCGACCATCTCCACGACGCGGATGGTCCGATCACCGACGGGCACCCGATCGCCCACGCGCGGCACGCGCTGGAGCCGCGCCGCCATCAAGCCACCGATCGTCTCGAAGTCCGCGTCCCCGATGGGCAGCTTGAGGGGCGCCTCACGGGCGCGCTCCAGGCGGTAGAGACCGGGCACCAGATATCGACCGGCACCGATCCGGCGCGGCTCTCGATCCCGCTCGTCGCGCTCGTCGGGCAGCGGGCCGGCCAGGAACTCCAGGACATCCACCAGGCCCAGCATCCCGTCCACGTTGCCGTATTCATCGGTGACCAGGACGAGCTGATCCGAAGCTCCTCCCAGCACCTCGATGGCGCGGCCCGCGGTGGTCGAGTCGGGCAGATACAGGATGGGCACGACGGCCGTGCGCCAATCCTCGCCGGGCATTCCCAGCAGGAGACGCTTCACGTCGATCAAGCCCACCACGTCGTCCAGCGAGCCGCGTACCACCGGATAGCGGCTGCGCCGATGCTCGCCGACCTGACGCAGCACCTCGCGCCGATCCGAGGTGATGTCGATGGTGTGGATGCCGTCGCGTGGCAGCATCAGGTTGCGGATGGGCATCTCGCCCAGGCTCAGCGCGCGCTGGCCCAGGAACAGTTCCCGGCGGCTGATGACGCCCACCGAGGCACTCGACTCGAAGGCATAGGCGAGATCCTGCGCGCTCAACTGCATATCGTGGCCGATGGGCGTGACCGGGATGCGGACGAGCCGCAGCACGAGGTTGCCCGTTCCGTTCAAAAGGCTGATGACCGGGCCGAAGATCATGGTGAAGAGGCGCATCGGCCAGGCCACGAAGAGGGCCACCGATTCGGGCTTCTGGAGCGCCACGGTCTTGGGCGCCATCTCACCGAAGATGAGGTGCGCGGCGGTGATCAGGAAGAGTGCGATGGCCACGGCGATGGCGTGTGCGGCGGCCGGCGCGACCGAGCCGACCAGCTGCTCCAGGCTGGGCTCGAGGGCGTGCGCCAGGATGGGCTCCCCGATGAAGCCGAGGGCGACGCTGGCCATGGTGATGCCCAACTGGCTCGACGCGATATAGCGGTCCAGATTGCGCATCCCCTCGAGCGCCACGCGGGCCGTGCCGTCGCCCGCCTCGGCACGTTCCGCGAGACGCGCCCGACGCGCGGTGACGTAGGCGAACTCCGTGGCCACGAAGACGCCGTTGGCAGCGATGAGGATGGCCACCACGCCGAGTCCGATGAGGAACTCGCTATCCAAGGAGAGCGCCTCTCCTCGGCGGTCGGGCGACTCGACTCACCAGAGGTTGAGCGAGTCGACGTCGTCGGTGCCCAGATCGCGACCCCAGATGTCCTCCGAAAGGTACTTCCAGCCGCCGTCGGCGAGGAGCACCACGATGGTGCCGTGCGTCATGGTCGCGGCCACACGCTGCGCGGCCACGATGGCGCCACCGGACGACACGC
>JALZLQ010000255.1 GCA_030858605.1 Chloroflexota bacterium | reverse complement strand
TCGCGCGGCGAGTTCCTGCAGGTCAAGGAGCTTCAGCGGCAGGGCCGCATCCAGGCCTTCGGCGAGGCCGACTACTCGGCCGGGTCGCACACGGCCATGTGGCTGGAGGCGGAGGTGGAGCGCATCTGCGACGCTATCGTGCGGACACAGCAACGTGCCCTGGTGGATCGCATCGGTCCGCCGGCGCGGCACATCGCTGAGGACCGCCGCTCCTCAGCGGACCTGGAACGGCCCGAGCAGGCCATCGAAGAGCTGGCCGCCGCGAAGCCCCGTCAGCACCGCCGGCCAGGCACACGGAAGGCCGGGACCGGCCGCATCAAGCCGACCGTGGAGCGTGCCATGAAGTCCAAGCCTGCCGTTCGCGAAAGCCCTCCGGATGAGGTTCCGCTCCCTGAGCGGTTGACCCTCGTCAGAGCGGACACGGACGAGCCTGCGGAGCCAGGTCCAGCGGAGCCGACGCCGCGCTCTATCCGTGGCCTTAGGCGGCTGTCCGGCCGGAGCGGATCGCTTAGCTAGCCGTGGCCTCGGCCACTTCCCGGACGCCCAGCGCGCGGGCAAGGTCATCCAGCTTCTCGTGCAACTCCCGGCGGATGAGCACCTCTTCGTCGTGCAGCGCCGCGAGCATGCGCCGGCCCTCGGCCACCAGCGCCGGATGCGGCACGTGGTCCGGGAAGAGCAGCGCCATGTAGGCCTCTGCGAAGGGATGGTCGCGGGTGGTGAAGACGCCACGGACCTCGGCCAGGAAGGCTGCCTCGAAGGGCTTCAGCAGCTCGACCTGGGATGGCCAGAGGAAGCCCTGCATGGCGGCTCGCGTAAGGTGGAACGAGCCGTATCCCTCGCCGTGGATGCGCTCCCAGACTTCCTGCTTGGAGGCAGCGTCCGGTCGTGCGGCGACGGCCTGGATGCGTGCCCGCTGGCCGCGATCGGAGCCATCCCGCGCCCCTTCGACGGAGATCCGCTCGGTGGCATCGGCCATGTCGAAGGCGACCGCCTTGATGGCCATGTCCCAGCGCATCTGCTGATCCACGAGCGCCGCCGGCAAGGCCGAGGAGCCGTCGACCAGAGCGAAGAGCGGCTGCAGATCACGGGCACTGGCGGCGGCCACGATGGCGCCGCGCAGCCAGGCGATGCGGGCGTCGCCCTCCCGAGCCGTCAGGAGCGCCGCCATCGTCGTCTGCACGAGCAGGCTCGCCTCGGACTCGCGCACTCCTTCTGGGTCGAATCGGCGGAGCGTGGCCAGGGCACGAGACAGGATCGACTGGATCAGTTCGGGGTCGGGCTCGTGGATCACCTGGCGACGGATGATGTCGAGGTACTCGGGGGACGGCAGCGCGCCGTCGCGCACCATCTCCCAAAGCGACATCCAGAGCAGCTCCCGCAGGAGCGGATCGGTCACTTCCGCCATCCGGTCCCGCACGAATGCCAGCGACGTGGCATCCAGACGCACCTTGGCATAGGCGTGATCGTCGTGGTTGGGAAAGACCAGGACAGGGCTGGGCCAGCCGGCAGCCTCGGCCACCTCGGCCCGAGGGCCCTGGATGGAGGCCTCCAGCGCATGCGGCGCGGCGCCGGGGTCGGTCGCTGAGAGTAGAGCGATGCGAAGGCTATGCGGCCGCAGCACGGGATGTGCCTCGGACGCCGACTGTTCCAGCTCCAGGCTGGTGATGCGGCCCTCCGAGGTGGTCCAGCGGGCCTCGATGGTGTTGACCGATGCGGTCTCCAGCCAGAGGCGGGACCACTCGGCCAGTTCGTGCCCAGAGCCTTCCTCCAGCGCCGCCAGGAAGTCGGCCAGCGTCGCGTTGTCCCAGGCGTGACGGCGGAAATAGACACGCAGGCCGTCGCGGAAGCCGTTGTGGCCGATGGTCGCCACGAGCTGCTTGAGCACGGCGGCGCCCTTGCCGTAGGTGATGCCGTCGAAGTTGAGGAAGGCACTGTCCGTGTCGGGTGCCTCGCCTGCGATGGGGTGCGTGGTGGGTAACTGATCCTGGTGATAGGCCCAGCGCTTCATGTCCGTGGTGAAGGCCCGCCAGGCCCCGGTGAAGCGGGTCGCTTTGGTGAGCGCCAGGTACGAGATGTACGACGCGAAGGACTCGTTCAACCAGAGATCGTCCCACCAGCGCATGGTCACCAGGTTGCCGAACCACATGTGAGCCAGCTCATGCAGGATCACCTCACCACGACCCTGACGCTGCGATTCCGTGGGCGGATCGCGGAAGACGTAGCTCTCGCTGAAGGTCACCGCACCCACGTTCTCCATGGCGCCGATATTGAACTCGGGCATGAAGAGCTGGTCGTACTTGCTGAAGGGATAGGCCTGGTCGAAGAGCTCGGAGTAGAAGTCGAAGCCCTGCTCCGTGACCTGGAAGATCTCGTCGGCGTCGACGGCCAGCTTCTGGGCCAGGGAGCGTCGGCAGTAGAGTCCCAGCTCGATGCCATCTGGTCGCTGGCGACGGATGACGTGGTATGGGCCTGCCACGAGGGCCAGCAGATATGTGCTGAAGCGGGGCGTGCGGCTGAAACGGTGCCGCCGGCGCCCGTCCACCTGTGCTTCGGCCTGCGACGCAAGCTGATCGCTCGAGACGACCTTCCAGTCGAGCGGCGCGTCTACCGTCAGCTCATAGGTCGCCTTGATATCGGGCTGGTCGAAGCAAGGGAACAGCCGGTGCGCGGAGAAGGGCTGGAAGTTGGAGTAGATGTACTCCTGCCCGTCCTCCGGATCCAGGAAGTGGTGCAGTCCGTCGCCGCCCGTGTCGTAGGCGTTCTCGTAGCGCACCTCGACGCGCATCCGCTCGGTCAGGAGATCGGCCGGGATGATGATGCGGTCGCCCTGACGTTGTGGCATGACCGCCGCGCCGTTCACCGTGAGCTGCTCGATGGCGCCGCCCTTGAAGTCGACGAACAGCGATCGGGAAGTGTCCTGGACGGAAAAAGCGATGAGGCATTCGCCGCGGTAGCTCCGCTGGCCAAGCCCGAAATCGATGTTCAGGGTGTACGCGACCTCGCTGACGCGTCCGGCGCGCTCTATCGCCTCGACTTGGGTCAGGACGTCTCGAGCCGGCGCATCGCTGGTGGGGGTGAGCGTCTGGGACACGGGACCTCACATGATCGTGGCCGTCAGGGCCAGGATGGTACCGCGTGCCCTGCGGCCTGGATCGGTGCGGCGGGCCGCGGACGTGACGTCCCGGCCGCGCGAGTCTACCCATTCACGCCGGATGCGTCACGCACCAGTTCGCGGCGGCAGCGCGAGGTAGGGCCGCACTGTGTCACCCTGTAGCCATGCCCACCCGATCAGCCCTCGACCTGCTACGCGGCGTCGGGTTGATCGCCGACGGTCCGGCGCGCTGGGGCGAGCGCGTGGCAGGCCGGGGTCCGGGCGTGTACCTGATCGAGATGGCCGACGCGCCCCCCGAGGCGCCCATCGACCAGTCCCTGGTCCGCGCCTGGCTCGAGCGGAACCCGGGACTCATGCTCGATGGAGAGCACCCCACCCCACACCAGTTGTCGCAGCGTCTCGCCACGTTCTGGCTGCCGCGGGTGCCGGTCCTCTTCATCGGCCAGGCACCGCGCTCCATCGCCGGACGCATCGCCGCGCAAGAGCAGACGGTCCTCGGCACGCGCCGACCGAATTCGGGCGGGCACTGGCTGCGCACGCTGCGGGACACCGGCCGATGGCGACTCTGGTGGGCGGAGACAGAAGCGATCGAGGAGTACGCCGACGCCCTGGAGACCGCTTTCGTGGACGGCGTGGACCCACAGGCCACGGCGGCGCTGCCCAGCGGCGCGCCAGTCATACCCTTCGGCAACCTCGAGAGCTCCAGCGGCGTGCGCCGCTCGCACGGCATCACGGGCGCGCTGCTCGACGAGCCGGCGGGCAGCGGGACTTCGTCCGCTGCGTCCACCTCGAGCGGGAAGGGTCCAAAGGGCATCAGGGCCGCGCCAAAACGCACGGCAGGGGCGCTAGCCGGGATCACGCGCCCGTCGGCCAGAGCCTCGAAGGCATCCACCAAGCCAGCACCGGAGCCGACGCACATCTCCAGTGAGGGACTGGCTCGATTGAAGTCGGAGCTGGAGGACCTGCAGGTCGTCCAGCGCCCCCAGGTCATCTCCCGCGTAAAGCACGCCCGGGAACTGGGCGACCTGCGGGAGAACGCCGACTACGAGGCGGCCCGCAACGAGCAGTCCTTCCTTGAGGGCCGCATCAAGTCCGTGCAGCAGCTCATCGACAGCGCGGTCATCATCGTCGGCGACCGTACCGGCGAGGTGATGCTGGGGTCAACGGTCGTAGCAGAGGTCGGCGGCGAAGAGACCACATTCCACATCGTGGGATCGACAGAGGCCAGCCCGACCGACGGTCGCATCTCCAACGCCTCGCCAGTCGGCAAGGCCCTCATGGGCCGCCGCGCTGGCGAGGACGTCGTGGTCAAGCTGCCCATCGGCGAGGTCAGCTACCGCATCATCGAGGTGCGCTGAGCGGCTATCCCTGAGCGTGCGCCAGGAGTATCCGCAACCGGACCCAGCCCTTGGTTCCGTCAGGCGCCTCCACGCGGACCCATGCCCGCGGCCGGCCGGCCAACGACACCCACTTCGATCGCAGGACGGTGACGGCGTTTCGCGACAGCCGCTGTACAGGAGGGCTCTGCCAGGACGCGCCGTCGCGGATGCGGAAGCGCCTCTCGACCCGCAGCACATCGCCTCGGTCCAGCCCCGTATCGGGTCTGGTCGGCGTGGGACCGTCGCCACCGGCCGGCGCGCGGTCCATGAGTGCCAGCACGTTGTTCACGTAGTTGCGCGCGTAGGAGGACCAGTTCGACTTGTCTGGATCGCTCCTGCCACTGAGCCACCAGTAGGCCACGCGGTCGTAGCGACCCAACCAGCGGTGGAGCCCGCTGACCTTGCCCGCCGCCACGATCTCCTGATTGGTCGCCGTCTGGGGAGCATACGGATCACCGATGAAGTCGCGCGCCCAGTTGGGCCAGTTGAAGGGCATGATCTGGTACTTGCCATAGGCACCGGAGGATGGGTTCTCGACGCCGTAGCGCCAGCCGGATTCCTGCCCGGCCAGGCCCCACAGGAACTCGGCCAGGCGGGGCGGCGCATCCTCTGCCGCGGCGACGCGGGGCGCGACACTGATGACCGCAAGGGCGGGTGTCGCGACGGCCACGGACAAGAGGGCGAACGCGGTGATCGCAAGCATGCGCCGCCGCGAAGGACCCCAGTTCGGGGGCGAAGTGGTGTGATACACGGCTGATCTTCCTTCCTCTACACGCGCCACGTGGGCATCGAGTGGCGTGGTCGAGGCCGTGCCTTCCCGGGCACTGGTGAGGATCGGCCTATCTGCTTGGTGCTTCCAGTGTGCCCCCTGAAGTCAAGGCCAACGCCGCCTGGCGCGCAAGGCGACCCTTCAGCGCCTCCTTGACCGTCGGCCATTCCTCGCGGATGACGGAGTAGTAGGCGGAGTGCCGGAGCCGTCCGTCGGCCACGATGACGTGATCGCGAAAGATGCCCTCGAAGGTGGCACCGATGCCCAGCAGCGCGCCGCGGGAGCGCTCGTTCAGCGAATCGGTCTTCCACTCCACACGGTTGACTCCCAGCCGCTCGAAGGCATGTTCCATCTGGAGCAGCTTTGCCTCGGAGTTATAGCCACGACCGTGGACGGCCGGGGCGAGCCAGGTGAAGCCGATCTCCAAGCGGTGATGCACACGCTCGATGTTCAGGTAATGCGTGCTGCCCACGGCGCGGTCGGTTGCCCGGTCGATCGTGGCGAAGCAGACCTGTGTCCCGTCGTGCGTCGTTGACACGGCCCATTCCACGTGGCGACGCATCTGCTCCGCCGTTTCGATGGGATCGGTGAACCAGCGGAAGGCGTTGGTGCCCAGACCGGCCCCACAGAGCGCTTCGAGATGGTCCAGCGCAAGCGGCTCAAGACGAACCAGTCGGCCCTCCAGGACGACCGGCTCGACGATCATCGGAGCTGGTCGTGTCATCCCGACGCGATCGCGTTGCCGGGTTCGATCTCGGCCACGGCGTGGTGGATGCCGTACCGGTCGAGCAGGTCAAGGTAGGGGTCCGGATCGAAGGCCTCCGGCCCCAGCACCCCGGCTCCCGACCAGACTCCCTCGGCCAGCAGCTCCATGGCGATGACTGGGTTGAAGCCGGTCTGCCAGGCCACCGGCTGGAGCTTGTGATCGCGTAGCGTCTCCTGCGCGTCGCACTGCTGATAGTGATAGATCTCACGAGCGCGGCCATCCTTGAGGCCGGTCACCCAAGTGCCCACCACGGCGCGGCCGACCATGGCCTTGCCCAGCGTGGCCGGGTCCGGCGTGAGCGCCGCCACGACATCACGGGGCGACACCTCCACGCCCTTGACGCGCACCTTCTTCGTGGAGTCGAGGCCCAGAAGGTGGAGCGTGCGGAGGACATCGATGAACTCGTCGCCGAGGGCGTACTTGAAGGACACCTTGCGCGGCTGGAGCCAGCGTGGCACCAGCAGTACCTCCTCGTGCTCGACGTGGACGCACTCCATGGGCCCGATGCCGTCGGGGAAGATGAAGCGCTCCGCCCCGGCGAATGGTTCCAGGGTGTACCAGCCCCGCTCGCTCTCCCAGACGACCGGCGGGTTCAGGCACTCCTCGATGGTGGTCCAGATGGAGAAGACCGGGGCGAAGGGATAGCCCTCCACACGCAGATCGCCCCCGTCGCGGACGTTGACCTCGTGGATCTCGTCGAAGAGGTGCTTGGCGGCGTGCGCCGCGAAGATGTCAGAAAGGCCAGGATCCATGCCCATGCCCACCAGCGCCAGCCGGCCGCGCTCCTCCCATTCCGCGGCCTTGGCGAACTGGCGGTCGCCCAGCTTCACGCCAGGCTGTGAGTGGGGATCCGAGCGGTGAGGCTCGGAAAGGCTGACGGCCATGTCAATGTAGTCGACGCCGGCCGCGAATGCCCCGTCGAAGATGGGCATCACGAAGGACGGGTCGACCGCGTTCATGACCAGGTCCACACCGTGCTTGCGCGCCAGACCCTCCACGGCGGAGGCGTCCGAGGCGTCGATACGCTCATGCGGATGGGTCCGGCCATCGCCCACCTGCGCAGCGATGCGAGCGGCTCGGTCGATGTCGTAGTCGGCCAGGACCATCGTCTCGAGCCAGGGTCGCCCGCGACTCAGGCGCGCGATGGCCTCGCCCACCGTTCCGACCCCGACGAGCAAGACCTTCATGTGACGCCTCTTATGCTCGTCGGACGCCGAGCCACGCAAGGGCACGGTCGTGAGTCCGACATGATGCCAGCGTCGGGCACCATGGGGGCCCGGACCACGCGTCGGGTACCGTTCCGCTCGATGCACGAAGCCGAGATCATCGAGCTGGTCCTGGGCTTGCTGGTGGTAGTCGCTCTGGCCGTCACGGTCTCGCGACGAGTCGGCATCCCCTACCCCATCCTGTTGGTCGCCCTGGGCATCGTCATCGGATTCGTGCCGGGCATGCCGCAGGTGGACCTGGGGCCTGACCTCGTCTTCCTCCTCTTCCTGCCGCCCATCCTGTTTGCGGCTGGATTCTTTACCTCGATCCGCGACTTCCGCGCCAACCTTCGTCCCATCCTGCTGCTGGCGGTCGGTCTGGTGCTCGTCACCACGCTGGCCGTAGGCGTCGTCATGCACGCACTCGTACCGAGCATGGGCTGGGCGGCGGCATTCGCCCTTGGCGCCATCGTCTCACCGCCAGATGCCGTGGCGGCCACGTCCATCGCACAGCGTCTCGGGCTGCCTCGCCGAGCGGTGACCGTGCTCGAGGGCGAGAGCCTGGTCAACGACGCCACCGCGCTGGTGGCCCTGCGCTTCGCCGTGGCCGCCGCTCTGACCGGCGTGTTCTCCGTCGGTGACGCAGTCGTCACGCTGGGCGTCGTCGCGGTCGGCGGCGTGCTCGTCGGACTGGCCGTGGGTCTGGCTGCGGCGTGGTTCCTGGGACGGCTGACCGATCCGCCCGTCGAGGTGCTGGTCTCGATGCTGTTGCCCTTCGCGGCCTTCCTGCCGGCGGAACAGCTGGGTTTCTCGGGCGTCCTGGCGGTGGTCACCGCCGGGATCCTGATCGGCTACCGGGCGCCACACATCATGTCCTCGGAGACACGGATCCTGGGCAGCGGTGCCTGGCAGATGCTGCTTTTCCTGCTGAACGGTCTGATCTTCATCCTCATCGGGCTGCAGCTCCCGTCCATCATGACTCGCCTCAGCGACTACCCGATCGCTGACCTCGCGTTGTCCGCGGTCGCTGTGAGCGTGACTGTGATCGCCGTCCGCATCCTCTGGATCTTCCCCGCCACGTACCTGCCGCGTCGCTTGAGTGCCGGCCTGCGTGCGCGCGATCCGGCTCCTCCCTGGCAGGCGGTGGCGGTCATCGGCTGGGCGGGCATGCGGGGAGTGGTCTCGCTAGCAGCCGCCCTGTCGTTGCCACTGACCTTGCCCAGCGGAGAGGCATTCCCCGAACGGGCGCTCATCATCTTCCTGACCTTCGTGGTCATCCTCGTCACGCTGGTCGGTCAAGGGCTGACACTGCCGCTGCTGATCCGAGGCCTGGGCTGGCCGACGATGGCGGTGGCGACCATGAAGAGGCACACGC
>JALZLQ010000197.1 GCA_030858605.1 Chloroflexota bacterium | reverse complement strand
GGGACGGATCCCGCGGGGGAAGTCGGGTCCCGGCGAACTGGCGGAGAGGGCGGGATTCGAACCCGCGATGGGTTGCCCCATACCGCATTTCCAGTGCGGCGCCCTAGGCCTCTAGGCGACCTCTCCGCGGGGGAACGTCGTGGCCGGCGACGCCAGAGTCTTGGAGCGAGATGGCGGAGAGGGAGGGATTCGAACCCTCGGTGCTTTCGCACACCGCTTTTCGAGAGCGGCACCATCAACCACTCGGACACCTCTCCGACAAGAGGATAGCAAAGGCATCCGGCGGTAAGCCCGCCGACGACCCTCAGCGGGCGCGGGCGAACCCTGGATACGCTGCGGACCGTCCCTCGCGCAGATCGGGCCGCAGGTCGGCGGCCTCCTCCTGAAGGATGCCCGACACGATGCGCAGCCGCCGAGGGAGCAGGTCGCTGTCGGCCAACTGGATGAGCGAGCCGGCAGCTCCATCGACCGGGTCGGCCAGCGCATAGACCAGACCGTCGGCGTCGCTCTCGAGCAGCGCTCCGACGCACATGATGCAGGGCTCTACCGTGCAGAAGACGGTCACGCCAGAGAGCGAGGGCCGGCCCAGGCGGCGTGCCGCTTCTCGCAACACGGCGAGCACCGCGTGTGCCGTGGGATCACCGGAGGATCGGACGCTTGCCCGCCCGTGCGCGACCATCGCCTCGTCCAGCACGGCCACGGCACCATCGGCACGCTCACCTGCGGCCGATGCGTAGGAAGCCTCGGACAGTGCGGCTCGCATGTACATCTCGTAGTGCATCGGAGTCGATGCTACACCGCCCAGGGCAGGGCAACCCACGTCGTGCCCCGCGCGCTACCATCTCGTGGTGGCTCGACCTCGGCGCATCGGCGTCCTGACCGGCGGCGGCGACGTTCCCGGCCTCAACAGCGTCATCAAGAGCGTCGTCTATCGCGGCACGGAGCTCGGTTTCGAGGTGGTCGGCATCCGGCGCGGCTGGGAAGGGCTGACCCATCAACGACCCGGCGCCGAGCCCGACCCCGACTACGTCCGTCCCTTGGACCGGGCCAACACGCGCACCATCGATCGGACCGGTGGCACGATTCTGCACACCTCTCGGACCAATCCCCGACGGATGCGCGCCGATCGCCTGCCGGCCCACGTGGACGGCGCGAAGTCGGCCGGGATGTCCGATGCCACGGACGGCAGCGGCACGTTCGACCTGACGCAGGTCGTGCTGGAGAACATCGAGCGCCTGGGCCTTGACTACCTGGTGCCCATCGGCGGCGACGACACCCTGAGCTTCGCCCAGACGCTGCACGACCACGGCGTGCCACTCATCGCCATCCCCAAGACGATGGACAACGATGTCCAGGGCACCGAGTACTGCATCGGCTTCTCCACCGCCGTGACGCGGGCCAAGGAGGCCATCAACCGCCAGCGCACGACGCTCGGCTCGCACGAGCGCATCGGCGTCTATCGCATCTTCGGGCGCGACTGCGGCTTCACGGCGCTTTACACCGCGTACGTGACGTCCGCCCGCTGCCTCATCCCTGAAGTGCCCTTCGACCTCGATCACCTTCTCGACATCCTGGTCGAGGATCGGCGGCTCAATCCCAGCCACTACGCCTTCGTGATCGCCGCGGAGGGTGCCGTCTGGCAGGGTGGCAAGATCCAGGAGGTCGGCGAGGCGGACGCCTTCGGTCACCGGCACAAGGCCAACGTCGCCGAGGTCCTGGCCGACGAGATCAAGGCACGCACGCGCATCGAGACCGTATTCTCCGAACTGACCTACGACCTGCGTTCGGGTGAGCCCGACTCGCTGGACCAGATGGTGGCCATCACCTTCGCCAACGTGGCCATGGACCTGATCGCGGAGGGCGAGCGGGGCCGCATGGTCGGTATCCGTGATGACAAGTACTCGCACTCACCGTTGCCCGACCCGGCCCTGGGCGCGCGCCGCGTGGACGTGGACATGATGTACAACGTCGCGCGATACCGGCCGCATTACGCCGGGCTGTTGGGTCACCCGCTCCTGCTGGGGCAGTCGCTCGCGCCCACCACTTGAGCATCGCGACGCGATCGGAGCGCGCGCCTGAGCAGCGCATCCGGCGCCTGTCCCTCATCTGCGGCCTGGCCCTGGCCGCGGTGATCCTGGCGGGTATCGGTCTGAGCGCCGAACCGTTCCTGCCCGACTCGCTGGGACCGGGGCATGACGCGCGTTCCTACTGGGTGGTGACGCTGGAAGAACCCTACGCCTTCGGGCTGGTGGGAGAGGAGAGCGCCTTCCCGTACTCCCCGGCGTTCCTACAGGCGTTGACGCCCATCCGGCTGCTCGACTGGACGCCCTTCCTGCTGGTCTGGACCGTGCTGCTGATGGCGGCGCTGCTGGTGATGGTGGGGCCACTGCTGTTCGCACCGATGCTGGCCCTCGCTTCGATCGAGCTATGGGGCGGCAACATCCACCTCTTGCTGGCTCTGTCCATCGTGATCGGTCTGCGCTGGCCCGCGGCCTGGGCCTTCACGCTGCTCAGCAAGGTCACGCCGGGCATCGGGCTGCTGTGGTTCGTGGCCCGCGGCGAATGGCGTTCGCTGGGCATCGCCCTGGCGGCGGCCGGGACCATCGCGGCCGTCTCGCTGGCCGTGGCGCCGGACATCTGGGTCGACTGGTTCCGGTTCCTGGAGGGCTCCACGGGGCGCAGCACGGTGGGCCATTCAGTGCCCCTGCCGCTCTGGGTGCGCTTGCCGGTGGCCGCCGTCGTGGTCGTCGTGGCGGCACGGACCGATCGGCGCTGGCTGCTGCCAGTGGGCGTGCTGCTCGCCCTGCCGGTCATCTGGTGGGGCAGCTTCTCCATCCTCATCGCGTCGGTGGCCCTGGAGCGCGAACGGATCGAAGTCTGGCTCCTGGGTCGATGGCGTCTGGAGCGCCCTGAGGCGAGTCCCCTCAGGGACTGACGCCAGTCGGGGAGAGGGTGCCTCCACATGGCCGGTTGATGACGATCCCTGTGCGGGAAACGAGGGCAAAGACGCCTAGCGGGTCTCGTCGGCCGTGCCCTGGCCCGCCTTTCCCGTAGAACCGCCCTGCCCCGGACCCTCGGTCACCGTGGCCTCGTCGTCGTCCGTGCCCTCTCCGGCCAGCGGCTCCTGGGCGAAGTCGTCGGTCACCGCGTCGCCTCCGTCTTCCGGAGCCATCTCGTCGGCGCGGTCGGGGATCATCTCGTCTGTCATGGCTGAGTCCTCCTTGCCGACATCGTGGCCTCGCTGGACCGGGGCGGGGGATACCTGGCCAGGCGCGGACGTGGCAGCGGCGTTACATCGGGATCCCTCGTTCGTCGACCGAATCGGTCTGCGCCGATCAACGGCGACGCATCAGCAGTCGATGTCCTCGGCTGGATCCGGCCGAGGACCATGGGGCTGGACCGGGGCGGACCACGTTCAGGACCCCACAGATCAGACCGACGCGAACGAGGAACGCCTCTGCCTCGCTGATTCTGTAGCGCGCGACCTCCCTTCCCGACGAGACGTGAGCCGAGAGCTCGAAGGGCAGGGCCGGGACGACATCGAGCGGGATGGTGACCACGCTCTTGGCGGCGACGATGAACTCGGCGTCGCCAAGGGCGATCGTCATCGGCCGCTCCGTGGCGTTGGAGATGACGACCGGATGCGCGAGCCTTTCAAGGCTGTGGCGTCAGGCCCGGCGTCGGTGACGGGCTTGTTACCGATGCCCTGCGCTTGCGCTGAGGGCGCTGGTCATGGGGCCGGAACCGGAGGTTGGGAGGTGCAAGCCCGGTGAACACCATGAGAAGAGCGCCGACCATCAGCGATCTCGTGATCCGGGGAGGCACGCAGCCGAACGCGGGGTTCACGCCCACACCTGGTGTATCGAAACGGTGGCGCGCCCGGCGGGACTCGAACCCACGACCTTCAGGTCCGCAACCTGACGCTCTATCCACTGAGCTACGGGCGCACTGGCGGAGAGGGAGGGATTCGAACCCTCGGAGCAGGTTACCC